>CBFCZJ010000356.1:0-4022 GCA_965602445.1 uncultured Desulfobacterales bacterium
ATGGACGGCAGACACTACTTTGTCATCAACGGACGCGTGGACGGGGTCCGCCTCGATTCGCGGGTTTTAGAAGAGCAGGTTCAGCGCGCCGTAGAGCGCGGCTACAAGCAAATCAAGATCAACGCCTACGGCCAGCACGGCATCGGCGGCCGGCTCTGGGGGGCGGGAACCGATCCTGTCTACGTGCGGATCGAAGGCCATCCCGGCCAGCGGGTGGGCGCCATGGGCTGTCCCAACACCGAAATCGAGGTCATGGGGCCGGCCTCCGACGATACCGGATGGCTCAATGCCGGCGCCGAAATCGTCGTCCGCGGGCACGCGGGAAACGGCACGGCAAACGCCATGGCCCAGGGAAAAGTGATGGTAGGCGGCAACATCGGCGCCCGGGGGATGACCATGACCAAGGAAAACCCCCGCTTTTCCCCTCCCCAGCTCTGGGTGCTCGGCTCGGCCGGCGATTATTTCGGAGAGTTCATGGCCGGCGGCATCACTGTCATCTGCGGCTATCATCCGCAGAATCCGGCCAGCGTGCTCGGCTACCGCCCTTTTGTCGGCATGGTGGGCGGGAAAGCCTTTTTCCGCGGCCCCCATGGCGGATTTTCCGACATCGATGCGAAACTGGTCCCCATATCCGATGCAGACTGGCAATGGCTGGAAAAAAACCTTCGAGAGTTTCTTGCGCGGATCAGCCGCACGGAACTGACCAAAGAGCTGACCGACCCCACCCAGTGGCAGCTTTTGACGGCCCGGACCCCCCAGGAGCGGGCCGGACGGCCCAAGCGCTCCATGGCCTCCTTTCACCGGGAGGTGTGGGACGCCGAGCTCGGCGCCGGCGGCCTGATCGGGGATTTGACCGACCTGGAAAGAAGCCCCATCGGCGTGGTCACCACCGGCGAGATGCGGCGGTTCGTCCCGGTATGGGAGAACAAAAAATACCTGGCGCCCTGCGAGGCGTCCTGTCCCACCGGCGTTCCGGTTCACGAGCGATGGCGGCTCATCCGGGAGGGAAGGGTCGACGAAGCCGTGGACCTGGCGCTTGCCTACACCCCGTTTCCGGCCACCATCTGCGGGTACCTGTGTCCGAACCCCTGCATGCAGGCCTGCTCCCGCCAGTCCGCCTTCATGACGCCGGTGGACATCACCGACCTGGGAAAGGCAAGCATTGCCGCCCGGCTTCCAGAGCTTCCCCCTCTCAGTGGAAAGCGGATCGCAGTGATCGGCGGCGGACCCGCTGGCATTTCCGTGGCATGGCAGCTCCGGCAGAAGGGATTCGAGGCCGTTGTCTACGACATGTCCGAGACCCTCGGCGGCAAGATCGCCTCGGCCATTCCCGAATCGCGGATCCCCAAGGAAGTGGTCGATGCGGAGCTCTCGCGGATGCGGGAGGTGATCCCCCACGTTCACCTGCAGCAGAAGGTGACCCGAACCGACATCGAGCAGCTCAAAGAAGACTATGATTTTTTAGTCATCGCCAGCGGCGCCAGAACCCCCCGCACCCTGCCGGTTCCCGGCAAGGAGCGGGCAGTGGCGGCGCTGTCGTTTCTGGAAGCGGCCAAGGCCGGCAAGGCCAAGGTGGGCCGCAAGGTGGTCATCATCGGCGCCGGCAACGTCGGCTGCGACGTGGCGGCCGAGGCCCACCGCCTCGGGGCCGAACAGATCACCCTCATCGACATCCAGGAGCCCGCCTCTTTCGGAAAGGAGCGAACGGCCGCCGAAGCTGCAGGCGCCGAATTCAAATGGCCCGTTTTTACCCGGGAAATCAACCAAGACGGCGTGGTGCTCGCAGACGGTGAGCTGCTGGAAGCCGACACGGTGTTTCTTTCCATCGGGGACGCACCGGATCTGTCTTTTCTTCCCGACGAGGTGGCCACGGCAAACGGCTTTGTCGCGGTCAACGAACTTTACCAGAGCTCGGATCCGAAAATTTTTGCCATCGGCGATGCGGTCCGGCCCGGCCTGCTCACCGATGCGGTCGGCGCCGGGCGAACGGCAGCGGCGGCCATCGCCGACATCCTGGCAGGCAAACGGCCCGAATACAGCCCCAAGAAAATGATCGACAAAGAAAGGGTGAAGCTTGAATACTTCGACCCCCGGGTAGTGGTCTACGAGGATCTGAATCAGTGCGGCTCCCAGTGTTCTTCCTGCGGGGCCTGCCGGGACTGCGGCATCTGCGCGGCGATCTGCCCCCAGACGGCCATCTCCCGGCACGAAGCCGAGGCCGGAGACTGGGAGTACGTGGTCGACCCGGACCGCTGCATCGGCTGCGGCTTCTGCGCCGGCGCCTGTCCCTGCGGCATCTGGGACCTGGTGGAAAACACCCCCATTGGTTGATTGGTCAATTCGTCGATTGGTTGATTGGTCGATTTGTCGAATGGTCGATTGGTCGAATGGGAAGTATAAAAAAACGAGCCAAAGACGCTTTTCCCACTTGACCAGTCAACCAATTAACCAATCAACTTTCCCAACCACTTGACCAGTCAACCAATTGACCATTTAACCAATCCACCTGCTAAGCTTGATGAACCGGCCCAAATATGAGATATGCGGTAGACTTTGAACTGCTGTTGTAAAGGAAGAAATACGTGAAGGCATTGATTGCACTGGAAGACGGACGCACTTTTCCCTGCCGGTCGTTTACCGGGCCGGGTGAAACCGAAGGAGAGGTGGTCTTCAACACGAGCATGACCGGATATCAGGAGGTGCTCACCGACCCTTCCTATCGGGGACAGATCGTCACCATGACCTATCCCCTGATCGGCAATTACGGGGTCAACCCCCAAGACGTGGAATCGGCCCGGATCCAGGTGGCCGGTTTTATCGTGAAAGAATACGAAGATCTGCCCAGCAACTACCGGGCCACCGGGACCCTGGCCGACTACCTGCGAAGCGGAGGCGTCATCGGCATCGACGAGCTCGACACCCGGGCCCTGACGCGTCACATCCGAAATGCCGGGGCCATGCGGGCGGTGATTTCCACCGAGGACCTCGATCCTGCTTCCCTGGTGCGGCGGGCAAAAAATGCCCCCAGCATGGTGGGCAGGGATCTGGCCACCGGGGTCAGCACGCCGAAGCCGTACCGATGGGCAAACGGCCGGCCCCAGGCCTTGAAAACAAACCCGGGCAGCGATGTGTGGCAACACAGGGCCGAAGGCCGCTATACCGTCGCCGCCTTCGACTACGGGATCAAGTACAATATCCTGCGGAACCTGGAGCGCGTCGGCTGCGAAGTCGTGGTGCTGCCTGCAGCGGCGACCGCCGACCAGGTCAGGGAGATGTCGCCCGACGGGGTTTTCCTCTCCAACGGGCCGGGGGATCCGGAGCCGCTGACAGACGCCATCGAGACCATCCGGGATCTTTTCGGTTATCGACCCATATTCGGCATCTGCCTGGGCCACCAGCTGCTGGGGCTGGCGCTAGGGGGCAGGACCTATAAGCTCAAATTCGGCCACCGCGGGGCCAACCAGCCGGTAAAAAATCTTCGCACCGGCCGGGTGGAAATCACCTCCCAGAACCACGGCTTTGCCGTGGACACGGCAAGCCTGAACAAAGACGAGCTTGAAATCACCCACATGAACCTGAACGACGACACCCTGGAAGGCTTCCGGCACCGGAAGCTGCCGATCCAGGCCGTCCAGTATCACCCGGAGGCCTCGCCCGGGCCTCATGATGCCGAGTATCTGTTTGCAGATTTCGTGAAGATGATGGAACAGGCCCGCTGCTGAGCTACCGTGCCGATTCAAATATAAATTCGAAATCCGAAGCACGAAATCCGAAACAAATTCAAAATTCAAATGACCGAATGACAAAAACGAAACCACCTCATAACCGCTTCAAGTGTATTTGGCTGCAATCTCAGCGGACCCGGTTTCGGATTTTGAATTTGGGTCATTCGAATTTGTTTCGAATTTCGATATTCGAATTTCGTGCTTTCTTTTTTTCTCGCAAAAATAGCTGCTGACGGGCGGGGATAAACAGCTCGTCCCGCAGCCCATTTCTGATATTTTCGGCTTTTTTGCCGTTCG
>CBFCZJ010000357.1:0-4021 GCA_965602445.1 uncultured Desulfobacterales bacterium
CAACTACAGGGATTCATGCCCTCCGGGCTTAACCCAAAGCCGGGTCCTCCGGGCCCGGATCTTTACTACCAAGGAACCGGCTATTGGAAACCATCGAAGAGCTCAAAAGACGGATTCAGAGCACCGAAGATCTGCAGTCGGTGGTCAAGACCATGAAGTCTCTTGCGGCCGTCAAGATCCGCCAGTTCCAGCAGGCGGTGGCGTCCCTCGAGGATTTCAACGACACCATCAAGATGGCCCTTCGCATTGTCCTCAGGTCAGGACCCAACATCTTTGTCCGGGAACGAGAAACGGTGGAAAAAGACCGAATCGGGTGTGTGGTGTTCGGGTCGGATCAGGGCATGTGCGGCCAGCTCAACGACCAGGTGGTTTCAGAAGCCATGGCGCTTGTGGATCGACTCGGGGTCCAGCCCGAAAACCTTCTGCTGGCGGCGGCGGGCTATCGCGCCGCAGCCCGGCTTCATGCACAAGGACAGAAAGTGGCCGCATCGTTTTCCATGCCCGGTTCCGTGGAGGCCATCACGGATAAGGTGGAAGAGATTCTTTTCAAGATCGAAGAGTTCAACGATGCACACGGGATCGATACGATCTACCTGTTCCATGCCAGGCCGGCCGAGGGGGCATCGTATCGGCCCGTAACCCAGCGGCTGCTTCCGGTGGATCGCAACTGGCTCCAGGATCTGAAAAAAGACCCATGGCCGACGCGGATGCTCCCACTTTTTACCATGGACCGGGAGGTCCTTTTTTCGGAGTTGATCCAACAGTATTTGTTTGCCGCCCTGTTCCGGGCTTTTGCCGAGTCGCTGGCCAGTGAAAACGCCAGCCGGCTGGCCTCCATGCAGGGAGCGGAGCGAAACATCCGCGATCGGCTTGGCGAACTGAACAACCGGTATCACCAGCAGCGGCAGATGAGCATCACCGCGGAGCTTTTGGACATCGTGTCCGGCTTCGAGGCGCTGGAGGGGGAAGAGGGGGGGTAGCGCATGGGGCATAAAGACCAAAGGGCAGATGACAGACGACAGATGACGGAAAGGACCAGAGATCAGATGTCCGATGTCGGATGTCAGCAAAACAACAGAGCCCGCAGGTTGGGCTTCACCAGTTCAGCCCAACCTACTCCCAGATCAAACTGATCGCCTTGCGGTCAGAGGCAGGGCTGACTTCCGACATCGGACCTCTGACATCGATTTCTCGCCCCTATGCCCTATGCCCTATGCTCTATGCACCATGCGCTTTTGCTTCACGCACTCTGCATCATCTTGACAGGTTCGGCCAGGGAAGGCTGGTGCTCGGGGAAAAGGAACCGTCCCAAAGCTGCTTCATAGAGGCGGACCATGTTGAAAAACGGGGTGAACCGCCGGGCCGGGGAAGTGCCGTCGGGTTCGCTCAAGCTGGGTCCGCTCGGCGGGGGAATCGCAGCTACCCGTCGATTGCGGATCTTGTCTGCCAGTTGCTCCTGGAGCGCCGATCCGGCAGAGGAACCGTTGTCGTCCAGGATCGCTCCCAACAGGCTGGACGAGAAGGCATGGACCCAAGAGGCACAAAAGACCCCGCTGGTCATCAAATCCACCGGATTGTCGTTTCGGCACTGTTCGTAGGTGCCGGGGTAGCCGGCGTAATAAAGCTTCTGCCAGAAATTGCCCGGGTCGATTCCCCGGTTTTCCATTTCCGCCAGGGTGCAGGGCGCCGTTTCAATGCCGTCCAGGGTAAAAATACTCGCAATCCCCAGACTTCGGGCCACGGCAGGGATGAGGCCGGTCATCGCACCGACGCAATGCACCAGGTCGGGACGGACCCGGGGCAGGAATTCGTGAATAACTTCGCGCTGGAAGGCGATGGCGCGCTTTTTGTTTTCGTCAGGATCGATCGAACAGACCCCTTCCGCATGATAAAAAATCCGGTCCTGGGCCCGGTGAAGCCTTTGGCTGATTTCGATCCGGGAGGAATCGCATCCCTGGATAAATTCGGGGTCGATTCGCCGGCGAAGTACGGCGCAGTAGTCCGGAAACGCCAGATGTACATCCACGCTTTCCTCATACAGACGAGAAACGATGACCGCCATCGCTTCGCCGGTGCCGCCGCCGCTGGAAAAAGGATGAGCACAGGTTCTGCCCATGGAAACGGACAGGGCCGCACATTCGGGGGTGACCACGAGAATCCGCGGCTTTTTTCTATATGCATGTAATTCTTTCATGCGCTGCTCTGCTACCGGCAGTATTGGACGCCGATTTCGTACCGGGGGGATTCTCCTTCTTCCATCCGACGGGACCATTTGACCCAGGCGACGGCGGCCGTCCGAATTTCTTCGCCAGATGCACCCCTTGCGCATATACCGTTTCCGTTCTTCAAGCGAATGTAGACCGGCGTGTCTTTTGAAAAGTGCCTGTCGGCGATGAAATGAATCCCGCTGGAACTGGCCCCGTTCATCTTGGCCGTGCAGCGGCTGTCATCGAACGGGTCCGAGTTGAAGTGGGATATCTCGACGATCGTTTCATGGCTTTCCGGTGCTGCTGTTTTCATCTTGCACCTCTTTTGATCGGCGAATACCGGTCTGCAAATGGGTCTGCCTTTTTCTGACGAGGTGGTCTCTGCTGAAAATTTTCTTTTTGCTCCGGATCGAGAGCGGGCTGGGGGGCAATTTCCACGGTGCATTCGGGAAACAGCCGATTCAGCATGGACATCAGCCAGGCGTCAACCCGGCCGCGACGGGAAATTAGAACGATTTTTTTCATGGGGAACCTCCCTTTGTTTTCCACCCGCTTCAACGGCGTCCGATCGACAGGGAGTTAATGGAAACAGGCAATGAGGTCGCCAGGGACAATCCTGCCGCTCGCAGCTGGCAGGGCCGGGCGGACGCATACCCATTTTCACCTTCAAGACGTCATCCTCTTTGCCCCTTGATTTCATTGGTCGTCCTGTCTGCCTGTCTGAAAAGTTCGAACTCACGAGTTGAATCCGCTATCTTTTTATCTCTCAGGTAATCGTTGAGGCGTCGATACCGAAGGCAGTGTATTCGATTTTGGCGGGCCGGGATTTTTTCCCGGATCGGACGCTACTTATTCCACTTGGAAGGATCGACGATTCTCATGCGGCAGGCATATCGAACCAGGTCGGTGTAGCCCTTGAGGGAGAGCTTTCTCATGAGATTGGTGCGGTGGTTGCACACGGTCTTGGTTTGGAGGCTCAGGTGCCGGGCCACCTCTTCGTTGCTGAACCCTTCTGCCAAAAGGCGGAATATTTCCCGCTCCCGTTCGGTCAGCGAATCATAGGCGGGATCGTCGGTGTCGACCCGCTCGGAAGGCGACTGGACCAGGCGTTCCACCACGCTGCGGGTGGCGTAGCCGTCCAGGTAGTATTCGCCTTCCAGGATCCGCTCCATACCCTCCAGCAGCCTGTCTGCGGTGCTTTCTTTCACCGCGTAGCCCATGGCGCCGGCCCAGAGTGCATCGCGGATCTGCTCGATGTCAGGGTGCATGTTGACGATCATGATCCGGACCTGCGGTCTATGGGCCAGAATCTGCCGGGTCAGCGCAATCCCATCGGTTCCCGGAAGCTCAACGGCAATCAGGATCAGGTCCGGATCGGTGCGATCGACCAATTGGTGCGCCTTTTCCGGACTGCCGGTATCAGCCGCCACCACGAAACGAGCATCGCGGTTGACCACGGATTTTAATCCTTCCCTCATGACGGGGTTGGCTTCAACGATGAGGATCTGCTTTTCCTTGCTGGTCATGGCGATTCTTTCCCGGAGACAGATGCCGTGCAGCTTGCTGCGATGTGAATTCCATTGTTAGGGATTGTATATTTCTTAATTCAATAATCGGAAATGCGGGCGAGATATATGGGGTGGGACACCTATATTCGGGGGGATGTCGAAGGTATCTTTACAAAAGGTCGTCTGGAAACGTGACGAAACGGGCAACAGGGGAAAAATGGTCCCCCTCCTGCCCCTGCGAGGCGCTTACCCCCCGGTTTAGGTGTCTCAGCGCCTTAAAATACGGGAACCACCCTATTTCTGCAG
>CBFCZJ010000358.1:0-4012 GCA_965602445.1 uncultured Desulfobacterales bacterium
GTGTCCGGTGTCGTTTACGCTGGCGGCCACGTCGGCGCCGGTCAGAGAGGCGAATGCACTCAGGAGCGCCTGTCCACCTTCACCGCCGGCCAGGTTGCAGCCGTAGAAGAGAAGATCGGCATCGCCCGTTAGGGAAGATTTCCACCCGGCGATGTCTTCTGCGTAGACGTCGAAGTTGTCGCCGTACACCCAATTGCTGCCCAGCTTCACGGCGCGGTCGGTGCCGTGGGAGACGATGTGCACGGCGTCCAGATCCTGGTGTTCGGCCAGCAGGTCACTGATCTGAGCCACCCCGTCGCGTTCCGGATCCAGAACCACGATTTCGTACTCGAACCCGCCCTCCCGTTTGTCAAGCAGATCGTCGACCAGGGGCTGGTATTCGGTGATGCCGCCGTCGACGATCACCAGTTCGGATCGTTCGACGATAAATTCTTCCTGGAATTCTTCCTGGGCTTCGCCGCTTGAGGTCAGACCCTCATCGCTTTTTATGGACAGGATGTCCGATGAAAGGCGTTCATTCTCCGCTTCGGTGGCGGTATCGGGTTGCGCCGCCTCCGTTGATCTCAAATTTGCACTGGATTCGCCATCCGTGGAAGCATCTTGGACTTTCGTCGAGGGGGTTTGCTGTTCGGGGGAGGTGGATTCTTCATGGATCTCGGCTGCGGCCAGCAGATCTCCAAAAAAGCTTTGATCCTGTTCGGCAAACTTGAAATTTTCCGCTTCGACCGCCTGCTGGGACACCTGCTGGGCATCCTGGATCGCGGCACCGGCAGCGCCCCCCTCGGCGCCGGCCGAAAGAAGCAGGCGAGGTTCCAGCGGTTCGAAATGGAACCCGCCGGAGAAAGAGCCCATTGCTCTCCCGGTGCAAGACAGTGGTTTTGCCGCACGCTTTGGAAGTTTTTGATCACCCTCCCGCACGCGGCAACGCATCTTTCCGGTCACTTTTTTGAGCCAGTTTGTCATGATGTTCGACCTGAAATCCCTAAAAGTCTTACCTTTTTTAAGCAAATCCAGTGCCAAAGTAAAGATAAAAATAAAATATGAAATGATCGTAGCGGGTTACTGCCGCTCCAGCACTGAATCGAATTGCTCATTCCTGGTAAGAACCATCGTGCGGAGACCAGAAATCCACAATTTTTCGAGCCTGAAATCAAGTGCCGCATTTTTTGTAGTTGGGAATGCGCTGTGCGGATGCTTGAAATCATTTGCATAAAAAGGGCTGATCTTTTTTGAAGAACCTGCCCTCTGGAAAAGATGGGTTTGTCTAGGGAGCCCATCGATTTTTAGACTAGTAAAAAATCATGAGACGGACTGCAACTTAATGATTCCCCGCTGGTTGCAACAGGGATACCCCAGTTCCCTTTTTCGGCGCCGGCCGGAACTGAAGAATCTGTTGAAAGGCTATACTCCGGAATGATTGCAATTATTCTTCTAAAGTAGTAAAGGTCTCTGTGAATTTTCCTCTATATAGGGGTCGTCATATTTCCTTTTCAAAGGGGTCGGCAATGAATCAAGTGGAAGGATCTGGCACCGAAGCATCCTCTTCGAAATCAAAGGGTGCAATGCAAGAGGCGGAGTCAGGACCGCTCATCCTGATCGTGGATGATGATTCCATTCTACGCGGCGTTGCCGGCGAGTCCCTGAGACAGGCGGGTTTTTCGGTATCGGAGGCTGAAAATGGGGTTCAGGCGCTGGCCGCCATCAAAAAAAGCCGCCCCGATATCGTGCTCCTGGATGTGATGATGCCGGAAATGGACGGTTTTGACACCTGCCGGGCCATTCGATCGTTGCCGAACGGAGACATGCTCCCGGTGGTCATGATCACCGCGCTGGAAGATCTGGACTCCATCAATAAAGCGTATGAAGTCGGTGCAACGGACTTTATCACCAAGCCGATCAACTGGATCATCCTGGTGCAGCGGGTCCGGTACATGCTCCGGGCGGTTCAGATGAACAAGGAACGAAACCGGCTCCAGGAGGAGCTTCAGCAAGCGCAGCGGCTGAAGGCCATCGGCACACTGGCCAGCGGCATCGCCCATGACTTCAAGAATCTGCTGCAGATCATTCAAGGTTCTGTAGAACTGCTGCTGTTGAATAAATCTCCCGGAGACCAGGATTATGCAGACCTGCAGGAAATCTTCACCACGGCCCGAATCGGCAATGAGTTGGTTCAGCAGATGCTCGCCTACAGCCGCAGCTTGAAGAGCGAAAAAAAGAATACCGACCTGAACGCACAGATCAGCCGAACCGGGCAGCGCCTTCAAAAATCCCTGCCGGAGTCGATCTCGCTTCAGCTCCGGCTGGATGAGGACCTGCCGGCGGTTGCGCTCGATGCGGTTCAGATGGAGCAGGTGTTGATGAACCTGGCCACCAATGCCCGGGATGCCATGCCCGACGGAGGAACGCTGGGGATTCAAACATCGACGATTGAATTGACCCAGGCATTTTGCAAAAGACATCCGAAGGCAAAACCGGGGGCATATGTCTGCCTCCGGGTGTCGGATACCGGCGAGGGGATGGAGCCGGGCACAAGGGACCGGATTTTCGAACCCTTTTTCAGCACCAAGGAGGTCGGGAAGGGAACCGGTCTGGGTTTGTCCATGGTGTACGGCATCATCCAAAACCATGACGGCCTGATTACCTGCAACAGCCGACCGGGCCAAGGAACCACCTTTAACGTACTTCTACCGCTGCAATCCGGCCAAAAGTTCCCACAACCGGTTTCCCTGAAACAACCCGGCTCCGAAGCCCAGCCGACAAAGTCCGCTGAGGCACCGAAGATCGTCTCTGAAAAAATGCTCCCCGAAAGGCCTGTTCCTAAAAAGAGCGTCTCACAGGAAAACAGCCCAAGACAGTCGGTTGAGAAGAAAACCGCTTCCAAGGAGACCATTTTGCTGGTGGACGACGAGCATCTGATTCGTCAGTTCGGAAAAAGACGCCTCGAGTTTGAAGGGTACACGGTGATTACGGCCTCAGACGCAGAAGAAGCCCTGGCACTTTTTCAAGAGAAGAAAGACCGGATCGACTTGATTCTTCTGGATTTGATGATGCCGGGGATCGGTGGTGAAAAGTGTCTGGCGGAAATCCTGCAGATCGACCCGCAGGCCAAAATCGTCATTGCCAGCGCCTATTCCCCCGGCGATGGAAGTCTTCAGGAACTCGTCAAAATGGCAAGCGGCCACCTTCGAAAGCCGTATTTGAGCGAGCAACTGCTGGAAGTGGTCCGCACCACCCTTGACGGAATCTGAAAGCGCGCTTTCAGATTCAAGGTTCCGGGTTCAAAGTTCAAGGTTCAAAACCATAAAAACAAATCCCCCCCGGCCCCCCTTTTTCAAAGGGGGGAGTATAGAAGGTGTCCCCTTTTCAAAGGGGGGAGAGGGGGTAGCCGCCTATTTCAAAGCGGGAGAAGAATTGGAAGTTCTCCTCTTTCAAGCCATACTATTTATGATTCAACTTTTTGGTTGCGCCTCCAGAGAAGCAAATTATCCATTTCGCGGAATCATGAATCCCGAAAGTCGATTGTTTTAGTTTCAGTTTTCCAACAGCCGTGGACTCCAAGTCCCCCTTTGGAAAAGGGGGATTTAGGGGGATTTGTTGAACGAAGTCTTCCAGTGATGTAGGCGGGAATATAAGAAAGATTTTCCTGGATTCCCGCCTGCGAGACGGCGTTTTGACACCGCTTCTAGTAGATCATGCCCCCCACGTACACCCCCGCCCCCACGAACAGCTCATGGTTCGGCACCTTGTAGATGTAGCTGAGCTTTTTCGACGGACTGCTTTTGCCCGGCTTCGGCCACATGTATTCCACCCAGCCTTCGCCCATTTTTCGCGCCAGGTTCACGAAGTGGACGAAAAGGGCCTTGCCGGTGGGATCGGTGTGCAGCAAGACGTGGTCTTTCTGGGTCAGCTCCGGCTGAAAGGGATGGGCGAGCATCTTGCCGTCCATGTTCATCAAAAACACGTAAGAGTCTTTCCAGACAAAGGGGCCGTTGGCATCGCCGATCGCCTCGAT
>CBFCZJ010000359.1:0-4005 GCA_965602445.1 uncultured Desulfobacterales bacterium
TATATAGTATGATGCTTGAAATTAAAATCTACATATGGTATGTGCATGGAATACTTTTTCCCGTCAGCTTCAAAGCGCCGAACGATGAAATATTATCCACCTCGTAACTGAAATTCAAGCAATATAAAATCGCTGGCGCGATTTTATATTTTATATGAGGTTTCCTGTTGCGCGAAACCGGAAATATCGATGACAAAACGTACCTCTCTGTTTTGCCGGAGGAAAATATCAGGTTTGCAAGATTGACAAGCCAAAGATGAGGATCTCATGAAAAAAATCGCCTTTGCCGGCACCGACGGAAGAACCCTGCTGTGCGCCTTTGTCGTATCCACGGCCACCAGCGAAACCGGCGGGGAAGACTATGAAGGGGTGGTGGTCCGCGGGACGCCGGCCATGCCGAAAATCGCCGAAACCATGACATGGCCGGTCCGCTTCCTGCCCACAGAACGAAACGACGTGGCATCCTATGCCCAGGTCGCTGCCGCGGCCATCAGATCGGGCCAGGTCGACTACCTGGTGCCGATGCCTGAAGCGCTCCTGTTCGAAGGGCTCGTGGACGAACTGGCCGACGCCGGCCTCTCCGACCGCATCCTCGGTCTCAGCCGCGAAGGCGCATTTATCGAAGGGGATAAAATCCGCTGCAAGGAGCTTTGCAGGGACGCGGGGGTGCCGGTGGCCGACGCCTGGACGCAGGTGGACGCCAAGGACTACCCGGCTGTGCTGAAGACCTGCCTCGAGCACATCGACCGCTTCGGCGGATCGGTGCTCAAGTATCCCTACAGCGCCGGCGGAAAAGGGGCCCGGATCATCCTCAACGCATGGGAGATTCGGGAGGTCTACGACACCCTGATCCACGACTACAAAGACAGCTACCGGAAGCTCTGCGGGAAAAAAGGCCCGTGGCCCCTGCTCATCGAAAGCCGGATGTCGGGGGTGGAAATCAGCTTCACCATCCTGGTCGACGGCAAGGGAAGCTTTGCCATCCTGCCCACGGCCATGGATTATCCCGAGCGCTTCGAGGGGCCGGCCAGCAGGCAAAACCCGATCACCGGCGGTGTGGGGGCCATCTCCCCCCACCCGATGGAGACCCCGGAGCTGCTCCAGATGGCCGGCGACACCATTGCCCGTCCCGTGATCCGCGCCATGGCCGACCGGGGCATTCTACGGCCCTGCATCCTGTATCCGGGATGTTTTGTCTCCATGAACGCAGAAGGCCTTCCGACGCGCATCCGGGTTTCGGAGATCAACATTCGGCCCGGCGAGCCGGAGGCTCAGCCGGTGGCACGGCGGCTGCGAAACCTGGGCCGCCTCATCGAAGCGACCCTGGAAGGAGAGCTCGACCGGGTCGAACCGGAAGTGCGCGAAGAGCAGATCTCGATTTGCGTGGCCCTGGTGACCGGGCCGGGAGGCCCCGACGGGCAAAAGGGCTATCCCTGGTCGTGCACGAGGGGCGAGCCGGTGGATCTGGATTTCAAGTACATGAAGCGAAAAGGCATCCAGGTGATCCCCTCGGCCATGGACTGGGACGAGTCCGCCGGGCTGCTCAAGTCCGACGGAACGCGGGTGGCCTTTTTAAACGCCAACGCCACGGTCAAGGCCAACGAGCGGCGCGGCGAGGTGGCAGACCGGCTCCGGAAAAAGATCCTGGCCGCCTTCGACAACGGCAAGATCCGGGTGATTCCCAGAGAAGACGACACCGGAAACCGCCTCGATCTGCGACGCGACATCGGCCTTCATTTTTCCCAGGCGGAGTCCATCTTCAAGAAATAACCGGTTCGAACTCCTGGCGAAAATTCGGCCGCAGGCGTCGTCTTATGCGCGCACAAGCGGCTCCTCCATGCAGCTGTCGTTGATCTGTTCGGTCTGGGACTGAAAATGATAGGCAAATACTGTGGATTCAATGATTGCGAACGATTCTTGACTAAAGAAAAGAAAAGGGCAACGCGAACAGCCTGCTCAGGATTTTTTGGTGGCTTTTGCGGCCTTTTTCGGCGGTCCGCCGTTGAGCCTTTCTTTGAGCTTGCCGGAAATCTTGAAGGTGACGACCCTCCGGGAGGACAGCAACAGCTCGCCGCCCGTTGCCGGATTGCGGCCCTTTCTGGCGTTTTTTTGCTTGACTTCGAACTTGCCGAATCCGCTGATCATGACGTCCTCACCCAAGGCCAGGGTTCTTTTCATGATGTGAAGCAGCGAATCAACCGCAGCCCGCGCCTCCTTCAGCATCAGGCCGTTTTCGTTCTGTATGGCTTCGGCCAAAGAATTCTTGGTAAGGGCCATTTTGCAAGTTCCAGGGTGATTGAGGGTTAATGAAGAAAGGAGATTAATTTTTGCAAGGATTGCCTGATTTGTCAACACAAGGATAAAAAAGCCCCTGAATGCTCAGGGGCTTGATCATCGGGTTGGTGGCGATGCAGGGATTTGAACCCCGGACGCTGCGGATATGAGCCGCATGCTCTGACCAGCTGAGCTACATCGCCACAAAAATCCGAGCGGCGGGCATCCCGCTCGAAAAATGTAGACCGCGACTGTTAGCAATTGTTCGCCGATCCGTCAAGCGATAAAGTTGCTGCACGATCTTATGAGAGGCGGCTGCGCCGCCTACCTTGAGGTAGGCTTCGAAAATCACCGGAGGATATCCCCATAGGAAAGGGGCGGCCGTCAGGCCGCCCCTTTTTTCCGTTCAGCGCCGGCAGTCTCCAGCCCAATCCATTGCGCTACTGGGCGGGAAACGATGTCCCCGGCTCCACGATGAACTCTTCCAGGTTGGCAGGAAGATCGTTGAAAACGATCATGAACGGCAGCGACTGGTTCGGTGCGACGTTCATATTCGATTTTTTCGCCCCGGCCCGATTGTTGAGGACCTTGGAAATCTGTTCCATCTCCATGGTGGAAAGCTGCTCGCCGGTCAGGACGTTGCCGGCAAACACGGTCTTGGTTTGTACCGCTTTTCCGCCGGCAAAAAGCTTGCCCGAAATGCTGATGAAATTGCGCGTGCCCTCGTGGTTGTTGCGAACCTGACCCGTAATGACGAACAATTTGCCGGCCTTGTCGTTTTCCACGAACTTGCTTCGCACCGTTGCCTGCATCACATCGATTCGATCGACGTCTTCCGTTTCCGGGCTGATCAGGTCGCTGACATAAGGAATCCGGATCCCCATGGTGTCTACTGCGTAATAGCCTCCACCCAGCAGCACCACCAGCAAAAAAAGAACGACCACCGCTTTGGAGGTCTTTTTGGGGGTCTTGGGGGGTTTTTTCTTGGCCTCCTTGGCCTCCATTTTGGCCTTTTTCTTGGCTTCCTTCTCAGCTTTCTTCCTGTCTTTTTTGTCAAGCGGGGCGGCCTCCTCCTCGAGCTCTTCGAGGGCAGCCTCCTCGCGTTCTAATGTCTCCATGTCGATGGTTTCGGCAAAAGTCGCCGGCGCCTCTTCCGTAGAGGCGTCGATGTCTTCCAGTTCCTCGATTTCCTCGATTTCCTCGACTTCATCCTCCCCGAAATCCATATCCAGGTCTTCGGTATGAAGGTCTAGCTCCATCTCCTCGGAGCTTTCCTCCGAGGCGGCCTCGGGCTCTTCCTCCAGATCCAGGTCCATATCGAGGTCGAACTGCTGGGAAGGCATTTCGGCAGCGCCTTCTTCCTCCTCCTCGTCCCCGAGCATCGTTTCGATATCGGACAGATCGATTTCTTCTTCGCCGGCTTCCAGATTCATATCGGCATCGGCGGGTTCTTCCACCGGCTCGAGCTCAAAGTCAAGCTCCAGGTCGCTCACGTCCACTTCCGACTCTGGTTCATCAGAATCGAGAACGCTTTCAAGGTCGGAAATATCGATCTCTTCTTCGGCAGCTTCTGCCGGAGGTGTTTCTTCTTCACCACCCAAATCCAGATCCAGGCCCCCAAGGTCCAGCTCGTCTTCGGCGCCGGCCCCTTCCATTTTCTCTGCCGGAGCTTCTTCCTCGGCTTCCCCGCCAAAGTCCAGATCCAGGTCCCCGAGGTCCAGCTCGTCTTCG
>CBFCZJ010000360.1:0-4002 GCA_965602445.1 uncultured Desulfobacterales bacterium
TGGATGCCGGTCTTCGCTCCTTCGGAGCTACGCCCTGGCAAGCTGGATACTGGATTCTGGATGCTGAGTTCTGGATTCTGGATGCTGGGTGTTTATGTGAAACTTCGGTCGGCTGCAGCGTGAAGTTTCATCGGCAACTCCCACGGCCCCTGAGACAATAAAAAGCCCATGGCCGCAGAACCGCGGGCTTTTTTGCATTTTAAAAAGCGCGCAGCGCTTTCAAGTAAATTTTCCCGTGGAAAATTTACTCTTTGACCCGCTCCACGTACTGCCCGGTGCGGGTGTCGATTCTCACCTTCTCGCCCTCTTCCACGAACGGCGGCACCTGAACCACATATCCGGTCTCGACGGTCGCCGGCTTGGTGCTTCCCGATGCGGTATCGCCTTTCACCCACGGATCGGCCTGGGTGATCCGCAGGTCCACGAAGTTGGGCAAGGTCAGCCCGATGGGCCTTTCTTCGAAAAACAAAACGCTGCAGACGGTGTTTTCCTTCAACAGGTCCTTTGCGTCTCCCACCTGGTCCGGCGTCAGCAGTTCCTGATTGTAGGTAGAGGTGTTCATGAAGCAGTAGCGCTCACCGTCGAAGTAAAGATATTCCATCTCCAGCTCTTCGAGGTTGGCCTCGTTGAATTTTTCACCGGACCGAAAGGTCCTGTCGAACTGGGCGCCGGTGACCATGTTCTTCAGGCGGCACTTGTAAAGCGCCTGCCCCTTTCCCGGCTTGACGAACTCGAATTGCGCAACGACATAGGGGTCCCCGTCGATTTCCAGCTTGAGCCCCTTTCTCAGATCTCCGCTTTCCAGCATTTTTTTCTCTCCATAAAATCGCTGGCGCGATTTTATTAGCGCTTCGCGTTCCGCGAAACGGAATACAATGAGCGAAAAGTAAACGTCACCCCTCCTCCTTGCCGCGCAACTGCGCCGCGGCAAGCAATGGTCCTTCACTGCAAACCATCGCTGGAGAACTGCGCCTCAGCAGGCCTGCAGCTTTGCTTCGGCGCTTCGGACGGCTTCGACCAGTTTCCGGACCCGCTGGGGGTCCTTTTTGAACCGCACCGATCGACCGTCGCCGTCCACGGCATTGGTGCGGGTGCAGCTGTCGACTCCTGCAGGCTTCACCGCCGAAATTCCCCGTTCTACGTTTTCAGGGGAAATTCCTCCGGCCAGGATCACGGGGATGGAGGAAAATTCGACCAGCGCCCGGGCGTAGTCCCAGCGGCAGGTTTCTCCGGTGATACCGACAAACCCCTTTACCGGCTGGGCATGGTCTGTGTCGCTTCCCGCAGCCGGCAGCGCGGTGTCGGTCAAGAAAAAGTCGCTGACCGGCTCGAAGCGCTCGGCGATTGCCAGCATTGCCTCCTGGTTTCCCCGTCCCGGCGGTGGAATCGGGATCGACCGCATGATGTCGATCCCTGAAAAATGCTCGCGAATGCGCATCTGAAGTCGACAGAGGCTTTCCTGAAAACCTTTTCCCTCCTCTGTGTTCTGGAGCATTTCACAGAAATGCACAATGTCCGGGCGATAATAATCGACCGCGCGCAATACGGCCTCTTCTTCATTGAACAGGGGGATCAGGCTGCTTTTTCCCCCAAGACTCTTGACCGCAGCCACCGTCTGCCGCAGCAGTGGTTCTTTCCAGTCCGTTTCCGAGAGCAGCACGCTTCCCACATGGTCGACTCCGAGGCTGATCATCGTTTCCGCCTCAGACGGGGTCTGCACTTCATAGATCTGCACCAAGACTCGACTCAAGGCGTTTTCAATCTCAATTGAATGTGAAATGACAATAAAATCGAGGCAGTGATTTTATTATTGATTGACTTTTGGCGGACGTTTACCATATTCACTTGGTTTTAGCAATTGGCTTGCACCCAGGGAAAAGCCCATGATTCTGATCGTCGATTTCGGTTCCCAGTACAACCAGCTCATTGCCCGGCGGGTTCGCGAATCCCGGGTCTACTGCCAGATCGAACCGCCCACCATCTCAGTAGACGCTGTGCGAAGGCTCAATCCCGAAGGCATTATCCTGTCCGGGGGGCCGGCAAGCATTTATTGGAAAAAAAGCCCCAAGGTCGATCCAGGCATGTTCGACATCGGCGTTCCGGTGCTGGGCATCTGCTACGGCATGCAGGTCATGATCGGGGCGTTGGGCGGGGCGGTCGCCCGGGCGGACAAGCGCGAATACGGCATGGCCGAATTGACCGTTCTTCATCCGGAGGGGTTGTTCAAGGGGGTGGATCGGCACACCCCGTGCTGGATGAGCCACGGAGACTCTCCGGCCAAACTCCCGCCGGGATTCCATGCAACCGCATCGACTGAAAACACCCCCATTGCGGCCATGGCCGATCCTACGCGCAAGTTCTACGGCCTCCAGTTTCATCCCGAGGTGGTCCACACCCCCAAGGGCAAGATCATGCTCCGCAACTTCCTGTTCGACGTATGCGGGTGCAGACGCAACTGGACCATGAAGTCTTTTGCAGAGGAATCAGCACGGGAGATCAAGGAGGCTGTGGGAAAGAGCCGCGTCATCCTCGGGCTCAGCGGAGGGGTGGACTCTTCGGTGGCCGCATTGCTGATCCACAAGGCCATCGGAAAACGGCTGACCTGCATCTTCGTCGACAACGGCCTTCTGCGAAAAGACGAAGCCAAAAAACTGAAAACTGTATTCAAGGAGCATCTCGATCTGAACATCCGCTTCGTGAATGCCGGCAAACGCTTTTTGTCCGAGCTCAACGGGGTCGTCGATCCAGAGAAAAAACGAAAGATCATCGGCCGGGTTTTCCTGGAGGTGTTTGAGGCCGAAGCTCTTAAGATTCGAGAGGCCGAATTCCTGGCCCAGGGCACCCTCTATCCCGACGTGATCGAGTCCCAGTCGGCCTTCGGCGGGCCGACGGCAGTGATCAAGTCTCACCACAATGTGGGTGGGCTGCCCAAAAAAATGAAGCTGAAGCTCGTAGAGCCGCTTCGGTACCTGTTCAAGGACGAAGTGCGGAAGCTGGGAAAAACCCTGGGACTTCCGGAAAGCCTGGTATGGCGCCAGCCGTTTCCGGGGCCCGGTCTGGCCGTCCGAATCATCGGCGACATTACCCAAAGACGGCTGGCCATCTTGAGGGAGGTCGACCACATCCTGCTGGAGGAAATCCGCCAGGCCGGCTATTATAAAAAATTGTGGCAGTCTTTTGCCGTCTTGCTTCCGATCAAGAGCGTAGGCATCATGGGAGACAAACGAACCTACGAGCACATCGCAGCCATCCGGGCCGTCACCAGCAAGGATGCCATGACTGCAGATTGGGCCAAACTCCCCCACAAGCTTCTGGGAGTGATCTCCAACCGCATCATCAACGAAGTGCGCGGGGTCAACCGGGTCGTCTACGACATCAGCTCGAAACCGCCGAGCACCATTGAATGGGAGTGATGGAAAAAGATCCCGACAAATTCGACATCCGGTTCGACGACACGTCCCCGGAGGCCGTCGACACCCCGGAGCTTGAAAACCACCGGCTCGACCGCCTCGGCCGCAGGGTGACGCTGGTGGCGATCCTGATTCCCTGCCTGCTGGGCCTCCTGGTGTTTGCCGCCTATCTGGACCTGAAAAAAAGGGTCACCCGCCTCGACAGCACCGGAACCACAGAGGTGAAAAAGGTCTCCCAGGATTTGGAGTCGACCTTTTCGGCCCTGTCGGTACAAGTGGCCAAGATGGAGGAAGAATTTTCCAGCCGCCTCGATTCCATGGAAAAATCCCTGTCTTCGGCCACCCGGAAACTGGCCGACGTCGAAAGTCGGGTCGAAGGCATCGGCAAGGTGAAAGCGGACCGTCAGGAACTGTCGGCGGCATTGAAACAGCAAGAGGACAATGCGGCAGCTTTTCAAAAAAAGCTCGATGAATTTCGGGCCAACTGGGAACAGTCCGCCAAACAGATCCAGGAGGTGCATCAGGCCGCCGAAGAATCGCGCCGCCGAGTCGATGACATGAAAACGGAGATCAAGGCCCTGGAAACCGAAGT
>CBFCZJ010000361.1:0-4000 GCA_965602445.1 uncultured Desulfobacterales bacterium
GACGGCCGCGGCCATCGACAAAGACGGATGGCTTCATACCGGGGATCTCGGCATCATGGACCCGGAAGGATATCTTGCCATCACCGGACGCCACAAAGACATGATTATCCGAGGCGGCGAGAACATCTATCCCCGGGAGATCGAGGAGTACCTCTGCTCCATGGGGGGAATCGCAGACGTTCAGGTAGTCGGGGTCCCCAGCCAAAAATACGGGGAGGAAGTCGGCGCCTTCATCATCCTGAAAGACGGCGTTGACATGACAGAGGCCGACGTGACCGACTTTTGTCGGGGAAAGATCAGCCGCCACAAGATCCCCAAATACGTGGCCTTTGTCGATGACTATCCGATGACGGCCAGCGGCAAGGTGCAAAAATACAGGCTGGGGGAAAAAGCCGCCGAGCTGTTTCCGCAGGCCTAGCGCCGGCCGGTAAATTTGCCGTCATTTAGCGGGGGAACGAACCCCGCCCGTATGCGCTGCTTGGCAAAACGCCCGCAAACCAACCCGACTTGCCCACCCAACTACCGGTATTTCATCGGCTTATCCGCGCCACCCGCCCGTGATTTTACAGTTTCTTGATTCGGTATTACATTCTTTCATAGGGCACCCCCGTTGCAGCGACGAACCCGAAGATGGCACCGCTGAATCGATGAACAGACGAGCCTTTATGAAAAAGCTATTCTGGAACCTCCAGGCGGCCATGGTTGCCGGCGCGTTGCCCCCGGCGCTTCTGGCGGCAGTCGATCCGTTTACCTTCGACGACGGAAGGCTTCCCTATACCCCGCTCAACGGCCGCAGCCTGCGGGAGATTGCCGAGGCAAAAGGGCATCACGGCCATGGACGATTCGTCAATCCGGTGGGGCTTGGGCGGGAGGGGCGTTTCTGGCAGCTACTGACCTGGAAATTGAGCGGCAACCGATATGCCGATGACCTTGCCCGGCAGCCGAAAATAGAGGTCTCCGCCAACCTGGACAAGATCGCCGCTCACGACGGGGTGTCGGTGACCTTTGTCAAGCATGCCAGCGTCCTGGTCAAGATCGGCCACCGCACCGTCCTCGTCGACCCGGTCTTCGACGAGATCTTCTGGTTCATCGAGGACTTTTCCCCCATGGCCTTCGATCCGGCGAATATCCCGGGTCCCGACCACGTGCTGATCACCCACGGCCACTACGACCACCTCGACGAAGCGTCCTTGCGCACATTCGCGGCCGATACCCATTTCATCTCCCCCCTCGGCCACGACCGGGTCTTTTCCGGGCTCGGATTGAAAAACCGGACCCGGCTCGACTGGTACGAAACGTTTTCCGACGGAGAGGTCACCATCACCTTTCTGCCCGCCAATCACTGGACCATGCGAAACCCCCTGCGCGGCCCGAACCGGTCCCTGTGGGGAGGGTATCTGATCGAGAGCGCAGGCGGGCCGACGATTTACCTGTCCGGGGATACGGCCTACTTCGACGGCTTTTCCGAACTCGGCAGGGACTATGACATCGATTTGGCGATCTTTAACCTCGGCGCCTACGCTCCCCGCTGGTTCATGGCGCCGAGCCACATGAATCCGGCAGAAACCGTTCGCGCCTTCAAGGAGCTCGGCGCCGAAAGGCTGATGATCGTCCATTGGGGGACATTTCGCCTCGGCGACGAACCGGTCCACTTCCCGCCCAAAGACTTGAAGCGGGAGTTGGAAAAAGAAGGGCTGGCCGACCGCCTCGTGGACCTGCAGCACGGTCAGACGGCGTTTCTCGCCTGACCGGCGGCGGCGATGTGACGCGCGGCGGTTTTCCCGTACAGGCTTCAGATGGATTTGGTGAAACGCTGGACGTAGCCGGCGATCTTCTCCTTGTCGATCGACCCGTCTTCGGTGACCAGGACGTCGACCAGATGCAGATCGAGCAGGTCGTGGGAGTGGGTGGTGAGCCGGTATGCGCAGTCGTCATGGTTCATCGGCTCGATCTTGGTATGGATTCTGTGCTCGGCAGAGTCCTGATGGGAGATCTTGAGCGTGGTGGCGAACAGATAGACCGGAATCTGGTTCAGGTGGCAGAGACCGACGATATTGGCCGTGCCGATGGCCGTGACCACCTTCTGGTCCCGGGTGATGGAGACCGCTCCGACAAACAGCTTGTTGGCCCGGTCCAGGCAGTGGCTCAGATTGTACTCGGGGATCACGGTCAGGTCCACCCCGGCTTGGGTCAGGGCCTGGATGAGCTGCTTGGTTTTGACAAAGTCCTGCTTGAGCACGAGCACGGAAAAGCGTTTTTGAAAGACTTCCCTGGCCATGACCAGCATATTGATCACGTCCCTGCTGGCCGTGTGAACCAGGATCACGTCTCCTTTGTTGATGAAGGAAAGCCCCTTTTCGATGACCTGGCCCACCCGCGTCCGGAGCACATCGAGCTTTTCGGTGAGGATTTCAACGGCCCGGTTCCGGACCTGTTCAATATCCTCACTGAAAAACGGCTGAATTTCTTTTTCGAACTCTTCGATCAGATGGATCAGGGGCACAACTTTCGGCTCGGTGTTCTTGATGGCCTCGGCCAGCTCCAGGTAAAGCTCCTGGACCTGGTCGATGCTGCACCGCAGCTGCTGAATCGACCGGATGAACGATTCGATGGCAAGCATGGCCGCCCGGGAGGCGCCCATGACGTCTTCATGGTCCCGGATCAGCTTGTTGAGGATCTTTCGGTCTTTTTCCTTCATAGGGAAAACCAGAGGTAGAGCATCAGGTAGCCTGAAGCGATTATCAGGGTGATCAGGGTGATCAGCACACTTGACTTCATGAACTCAAGAAAGCTGATTTCCTGGCCGTAGCGCTTGGCCATGCCGATGGATACGATATTGGCCGAAGCGCCGATCATCGTAAAATTGCCCCCCAGACAGGCGCCCAGCGACAGTGCCCACCAGAGGATGTTGTGGGGAATCGGATGGGTTTGCATCATCAAATTGACGATGGGAATCATGGTGATCGTAAAGGGAATGTTGTCCAGAAAGCCGGAAACGATCCCCGACACCCACAGCACCACCAGGACGATCACGTAGGGATTGTCGCCGACCTGCAGAAAAACGTTGCGGGCGATCCATTCGATCACCCCCTTTTCCTCTAGCACGCCCACCAGGATGAAAAGCCCGGTAAAAAAAAGCAGGGTGCTCCACTCGATTTCCTCGAGCATCTCTTCGACGTCCACCCGGGTGATGGTAAACAGGATCATGGCCACCAGAAGAGCGACGACCCCCGGCGTGAGGCCGGTCACCGTCTGGGTGACGAACAGCAGAATCGCCAGGGCCAAACAGCCCAGCCCCTTGGTGAGAAAGAGCCGGTCTATGCGGGTGTCCAGAAAGTGCTGGCGGATCTTTTCGAGCAAAAGCTGGACGGAAAAAAGCTTGGCCAGATTCGTGTCGATGGGTCGAAACCGCTGCCGGTTCGTTGCCCAGATAAACACCAGGGCCGCAAAAAAGGAGACGACCACCGGCAGCGTCAGGTTCAGCAAAAACTGGTTGAAGGTGAGCCCGACCTTCGATCCGATAATGATGTTGGGGGGGTCTCCGATGAGGGTCGCCGTGCCCCCGATATTGGAGATCACCGCCTGGCTGATGACATACAGCTTTGGATCGAGGCCCATCCCGTACGTCAGTTCGATGATGATCGGGATGATGATCAGCACCGTGGTCACGTTGTCCAAAAAGGCGGACAATACGGCGGTGACGATGGAAAACAGAAAAAGAATCTTCAGGGGGCTTCCCTGGGTGAGTTCGGCGATCTTCACCGACAGGATCGTGAAAAATCCGGACCGGCGCAGGATGGCTACGATGCTCATCATGCCCAAAAGGAGCATGAGGGTCTCGAAATCGATGAATTCGACGGCCTGGTGTTCATCCACCACGCCCAGCACCAGAAGGATCATCACCCCCAAAAGCGCTGCCACGGCCTTGTTGATCAGCTCGAAGGTCAGGGCAATGTAGACGGCGAGAAAGACCGCCACCGGTATGAGGGCGTTTTCCATA
>CBFCZJ010000362.1:0-3998 GCA_965602445.1 uncultured Desulfobacterales bacterium
AGCCACCCTGTGAGCACCCTAATGAGGCCACCTGGTGATCGCCCTAATGAGGCCACTTGATGAGCACCCTAATGAGGCCAGTTTGTGATCACCCTAATGGGGCCACCTGCAGCAGGGCAGAACGCGTGTAAAACCAAAAAGCATCTCGGACCTCTTATCCATAATCTGGTAAGTCTTTCCGGCAAACATAAATCTGCCGGGAGGAATGCCATGGCCAACAGGAGAATCGAGATGCATCAGTATCGTCAAGTCATCCACCGTATGCGCCTTGGACAAAGCGACCGGGCCATAGCCAGAAGCAGGCTGATCGGAAGAACCAAATGCGCTGCCGTGCGTACGGTCGCTGCACAAAAAGGCTGGCTCGACAGCGGCCCTTTACCCGACGACGAACAGCTTGCTGCGGTGTTCGAAGTCGAAAGATCCCCCGGACAAAATCAGGCCCCGCTGACCCAGCCGTATGCAAAGCAGATCAAGCAGTGGGTCCAAAAGGGCATTCAGGCCACCACAATCTACGAAGCCCTGGTCGGACAGTTCGGGTTCAAAGGAAGTTATTCTTCTGTTCGGCGCCAGGTAAGAAAGCTCCGCGGAGCGAGTCCCAAGGCCTCCTGCGTGCTGGACTTTGCCCCCGGCGAAGCGGCCCAGGTCGACTTCGGAAAAGGGCCGACCATCAAGGACGTATTCACCGGCGCGGTGATCAAGACCTGGATCTTTGTCATGACACTTTGCTTCAGCCGCCACATGTATGCCGAGATCGTCACCGACCAGAAAGTAGAAACCTGGCTGGCCTGCCATCGGCGGGCGTTTGAGTTCTTCAATGGCGTGGCGGCCAAAATGATCATCGACAATCCAAAGTGCGCCATCACCCGGGCCTGCTACACCGATCCTGACGTTCAGCGTTCATACGGCGAGCTTGCCGAAGGATACGGCTTTCTCATATCGCCGTGTCCGGTCAGAGACCCGCAGAAAAAGGGCCGGGTCGAGTCCGGAGTAAAGTATGTCAAAAACAACTTCGTGCCGCTTCGCACCTTCAGGACCCTGGCCGATGCAAACGAACAGCTGATCCGATGGGTGCTGGAAAGAGCCGGCAATCGCATCCACGGAACTACCCATAAAAAGCCGCTTCAGATGTTCGCCGAAACCGAAAAGCATTTTTTAAAGCCGCTGCCGGACGTTCCCGTGGAGCTTGCCGTCTGGACCCGGGTCAAGGTGCACGGCAACTGCCATGTGCAGTTTGAAAAGGCCTACTACTCAGCTCCCTTCCGCCTGGTTCACCAGGAGCTGTTTTTAAGAGCCACCGATACGACCGTGAAGCTGTATCGTGACATCAAGTTGGTGGCCACCCACCCGCGGCTCAAACGCGCCGGTCAGCGTTCGACGGTCGACGAGCACCTGCCGCCGGAGGCACTGGCTTACAAGATGCAGGATCCCCAATGGTGTCTGAAGCAGGCCGAGGCGGTCGGCCCGGATTGTCACCGGTTTATCCGCCGGCTGTTTGCCCATAAAGTGCTCGATAATCTGCGCGCCGCCCAGGGTGTCATCGGCTTGAGTAAAAAGTACGGGCCGGCCCGGCTGGAGGCCGCCTGCAGCCGCGCGCTTCACTTTGGAAATATCAAATACCGCACGGTGAAAAGCATCCTGCATCAGGGACTGGACCAAACGCCGTTTTACGAGCAGCCCAATGTGATCCCGCTGGCGTCGGCATACACCGGCAACGGCCGCTTTCTTCGCACCCAGGTGTGCCGGGAAAGGAGGCCGTCATGAATCCGATGCCCGATCTGACTCCCATGTTAAAGCAGCTTCGCCTGTCGGGGATCATGGACTCGATCGAGTCGAGAAACCGCCAGGCCATCGAAAACAAGATGTCCTACATGGACTTTTTAGCCACCATCGTCACCGACGAAATCGCCCGCCGCAACCAGAAGAAATTGGCCTCCGCCCTGAGGCGGGCCAACTTCCGCAACCAAAAAACGCTGGAAGAATTTGACTTCTCCTTCAATCCGAACATCAACCGCGCCCTGGTTATGGATCTGGCCTCGTGCCGGTTTATTGCCGAACGGGTCTGTGTGTTCATCATCGGGCCGTGCGGAACCGGCAAAAGCCATCTGGCGCAGGCCCTTGGTCACAGCGCCATCCGAAACGGGCACAACGTTCTTTTTACTTCTGCATCCAAGATGCTCTCCCAGCTAAATGCCGCCCGCGCCGTCAACGGATACGATCGCTATTTTGCAAAGATCGCCGGCGTCGATCTTTTGATCATCGACGACTTCGGACTCAAGCCACTGAAGCCGGCCCAGGACGAGGACTTCCACGATGTCATCTCAGAGCGCTACGAGCGCAAAAGCACTATCGTGACCTCGAACCTGGACATCCCGGAATGGACCGACGCATTTCCTAACCGGATTTTGGGGGAAGCCACCGTCGACCGATTGCGTCACGGTGCCTATACCGTTCTGCTGGAGGGAAAGAGCTATCGCTCCCCTCGGCCGGTCTCGAAATCTTCCAAAATCGCATGTCAAAAAACGCCCAAAAACGGCGGTTCGAAAGGAGGTGAAAAACAGTAGTTTGAAGCCGGTCCGAAAACCGCTTTTTGGCCGTTCCGAAATGGCCCCATTAAGGCGATCATGGGTGGCCCCATTAGGGTGATCATTGACATCTTTCAGCCGACACAGAAAAAACCTACGGCTGAAGAACACGTTGGTCGCTCTTAAATAAAAAAGGCAGGTGGAAAAAAGACAGGGCTATGCAGCGTCGAGTGGATGTATTTGTTTAAGCTCTTTTTTGAAATGCTGCTCGGAATCCCAAATATCGCGTGCATTTTGAGCATTCAACCAGAACTCAGGCGTATTACCGAACAAACGGGACAGCCGCAATGCCATGATGGGGGTGATGGACCTTCGTTCCCTGAGGATTTCATTGATCGTCTGCCGGGATACGCCCAGAGAGTCAGCCAATGCTGTGGTTGTCAACCCATAATCGGGCATGAAATCCTCCCGCAAGACTTCACCTGGGTGAGTCGGAGGCGTTTCTCGTTTAATGGTATTCGGGATCGCCATAGTGTTTCTCCTAATGATAGTCTGCTATCTCAACGTCATGGGCATCGCCGTCACTAAAGCGGAAGCAGATGCGCCACTGATCGTTGATTGATATTGAATATTGCCCCTCCCGGTCACCCTTGAGGGCATGTAGCCGGTTGCTTGGGGGAACTTTGAGATCCTTCAAGCTTGTTGCCCAATGTATATATTCCAACCGACGAACGGCTCTTCGTATCAAATCAGGAGGTAGCCGTTTTGATTTGCCTTTTATGAAAACCTGCTGCGTCTCCTTATCGGCAAATGTTTTTATCATATTCGAACTGTAATCCGTCACGTGACAGTTGTCAAGATACGTTTTTTTCAATATAATAAAAGATTGAGCCCAAATAATCGCTGGAAGTGAACTGGGTAGGGCTGGCGCCTCACCCAGCCACTCAGCTCAGCCCTTAGATGCACCAAAAATAATTCGAGAGGTGGACGGATGTCGGAACTTCAGGTTGAATTCAAAGGATGGCAGGCAATTGTTCTAATTGCCGTTTTGTTAGTGGTTATCGGCGCAAAATTTATTACCCTTAATGACAAAAAAGACGATAAGGCCTTGATGAAAGCGCTGAAAGTCAAATTGATGTCAGACTACTATCCGGATATGGCGGACAAATTAAAGGCGGCTATCAATTCAGGGGATACTGACGAGATTTCCAACGCAGCAGAATCGGTCACAACCACCCGGGTAGGTATCGATTCCGTTAAGGCAAGCTACCCTGTTTTTGATTTCTCGACACCCAAAAACGTTGTGGTAAAAGTCACCTATTCGCTGAACGACGCTTCCGGGACATATCAAACCAAAACCGTTTACTACCTTTTTAAATATGGCGGTCTGCTCAATGCCTGGCAATATCAATACCAAACCAATGCTATAAAGTATTATCTCAATTTTCAGTGGTGCTTCATGAAAGTAAAGAACAA
>CBFCZJ010000363.1:0-3993 GCA_965602445.1 uncultured Desulfobacterales bacterium
CCCGGCTGACGACGGTTGATTGGTTGATTCGTTGATTGGTCAAGTGGTCATCGGCGAAGATGGCACCTTTCCTGCCAAGCAAGGGAAGAACTCAGAGATGCCTACAGAAAACCCACTTTCCCCCAATCGACCATTCAACGAATCAACCAATCAACCGCTTTTACTAGGTGCTCATTTCTCCATCGCCGGCGGGCTGGAGAAGGCCGTGTATGCGGCAGCAGACTATGGCTGCACCGCAGCCCAGCTTTTTACAAAGAGTGCCAACACATCGACCATCTCCGCGTCGGTTTTACAATCCGCATTGAATCCGGTAGCATGTACGGAAAGGAGGAGGCCCAATGCCCATACCCACCATCATCCCGGTTGCCAGCGGCAAAGGCGGGGTCGGGAAAAGTTTTTTAGCCGCCAACATTGCCATCACCCTATCAGAGGCGGGCCACAGGGTCGTGGCTGTAGACCTGGATCTGGGCGCCCCCAATCTGCATACGTTTCTCGGCATTCGAAACCGGCACGCAGGCATCGGAGACTTTCTGAAGGCAAGAAGCGCCGAACTGACGGATCTGATCGTCCCCACGGGAATTGAACGGCTGGGGTTCATTTCAGGCGATGCAAAGACCCCGTTCATGGCCGACATCACCTACCAGCAAAAAAGGCGGCTGATTTCGAGGCTCAACCACCTGCCGGCAGACTACCTGGTGCTCGATCTTTCCACGGGAACCGCCTTTCACACCCTCGACTTTTTCCGGCTTTCTCCCTTCGGCCTGTTGGTGACGACGCCAGACGATCCATCCATCATGAACCTGATCAATTTCTTGAAACTGGTGCTGGTGCGAAGCATCGAAAAAGCCTTTTCCGGCAGGCCGGCCATCCGAAAGCTGCTCGCCAATGAATACGTCCGACCCCACCACCAACAGTTTTCCACCATCAGCGACCTGAAAACGAAGATCTCCTCTTTGGATCCGGCTGCCGGGGAAAAAACCGCCACCCTGCTCGCCCAGATCCGCCCCAGGGTGGTGTTCAATCTCTGCCGATCGCCGGAAGAGTTTGACCTCAGCCAGAAATTGGACGACACCATCGCCGAAAAACTCTCCATCGCAGTCGACTACTTCGGTTTCGTGTTCGAGGACCCGGGCGCGAACCGATCTGTCGACACCCGCCAAGCGTATCTTTCCATGGCCCGGCAAAGCGAGACTGCAGAAGCTGTCCGCCGCACCGCCCGCCGAATCGAAACAAGCTGGGAAACCCCGGTTCCGGACAGCGCCCGGCAAATCCGTCAGGATCTGGCGAAAGACACCGCTACAGGCAGGTAAAAAGATCTTTCCGGTTATCTATGAAGCTCAAGCAGGCTTGAGCCGGATGCCGATGGGGGTCGGCTCGGATTCCGGATAAGCGCAAAGATCTTTTTCTTCTTAGAAAATCGCGCAGCGATTTTATAAGCTTCCCTTGCGAAGAATTGCCACCAGCAGCCAGATGCCCATGAGGGCTGCGGCCAGAAAGCCGATGATGCCGATCAGAGAAATGCCGTAGAAAAGGGGGGGGATTTCGGAGATGACGATCAGGGCCGAGCCGACGATCAGCCCGGCGATGATGATGGAAAACGACACCCGGTTGCTGATCTGGTCATGGGTGGCAAGCATATTCGCCAACCCCTGGTGCTCGAGGTTGACCGTCAGCTTTCGCTGCCGGATCAAGCGGAAGATTTCCAGTGCGTCTTTGGGGAACTGTTGAAGAAAAATGAGAAAGTCCGCCCCCATCTGATAGGCGTCTTCGGAAATCCGCTTAGGGGAAAATCTTTCCAGCCTGACTTTCTCCACGAACGGAGCCGCCTTGGCGACCATTTCGAAGTCCGGATCGAGCATTCGGGCCACCCCCTCGATGATGGCCAGGGCCTTCATCATCATGAAGGTGTCTGAGGGAATCCGAAGCCGGTACTGCGCCGCAATCTGGAGCAGTTCCTGAAGCAGGGCTCCGATCTGGATGTTCTTCAAGGACCGGTACAGGTGGCGTCCCATGAAGTCGTCCACCTCCCGTTCAAACCGCCGAAGGTCCGGCTCTTCCTCCCACTCGGTCAGCCGCAGCAGCACCTGGACCGCCCGGCTCGAATCTCTTCGAACCACGGCGCTGATCAGATCCACGAAGCGCTCCCGGGTCTGAAGCACGATGCTGCCCACCATGCCGTAATCGAGCATGCAGATCACGTTGCCGGGAAGCACGAATATGTTCCCCGGATGGGGGTCGGCATGAAAAAAGCCGTTTTCGAAGATCTGGCGAAGGAGAAGCTCGGCGCCCCGATCGACAATGATTTTCCGGTCCAACCCTGCCGCATCGAGCTTGTCCACCTCCGACACCTTGACGCCCTGGATGAATTCCATGGTCAGCACGCGGCTGCTGGAAAACTCCCGAAAGGTTTTCGGGACGTAGATGTGCTCGTCCATGAGAAACTGTGCGGCAAAGCGCTCCATATTTTCGGCCTCGAGAACGAAGTCGAGCTCCTTTTCGATGGTCCGCGTAAATTCTTCGACGATTTTGACGGGCCGATGAAAAGAAAACTCCTCGATGTGGTGCTCCATGAGAGTGGCCAAATGGAGCATGATCTCCAGGTCGACTTCGATCACCTTCCGGATCCCGGGACGCTGGATTTTGACCGCCACCTCCTCCCCGTCTTTAAGAACGGCGCGGTGGACCTGGGCGATGGAGGCCGACGCCAGCGGCGTTTGCTCGATATGTTCGAAGATTTCTTCGGGGGATTTTTGAAGTTCGGTGGAAACAATCTCCTTCAGCGCTGCGAATCCCGTGGCCGCCACCTTATCCTGGAGCCTGGCCAGCTCTGCGACCAGATCCGGCGGAATCAGATCCGGCCGCGCCGAAAGTACCTGGGCCAGCTTGATGAAGGTCGGCCCCAGCTCTTCGAAGGCCATTCGGACCCGCACGGCACGGGTCAGCCGTTCCACCCGGTCCCGCTTCTTGCGGGAAATCACCTGCAGCCCGATCTCCAGATACTGCTCGATCCGGAGCCGGTCGACCAGGTCTCCGAAACCATACTTGAACAGCACCCCCAGAATCTGGCGATACCGGTTCAGGTGCCGGTACGTCCTTCCCAAAACGCCTATTTTGCGAATGCTTAGCATGGGCGGTGAATTGATTGCTTTGTCGCTTGGTTTAATCGGTTTGAAACACGCCTACTATCTCTTGGATGCAGATAAATCCGAAATCCGAAGCACGAAATCCGAAACAAATCCGAATGACCAAAAATCTAAATTCAAAACAAGGGCAGCCAGGGGCAAGAATTCCACAAGGTCGAATATTGCCAGAAAAGAAAGGGTTTTGTTTTGGTCATTTTGTCGTTCGAATTTCGAATTTGTTTCGAATTTCGATATTCGAATTTCGGATTTTTGTTTCCTGCCTGAGCCAATACTCCACATCTGAGGAAAAATGGTGCTTGATCCTCGCAATTACTTGATCTTGCCTAGCAGTGCTCCTGCGATGGTGTTCTTCTGGATCTCCTTGGTGCCTTCGTATATCTCGGTGATCTTGGCATCCCGGTAGAACCGCTCCACCTCGTACTCGGCCATGTATCCGTATCCGCCCAGAAGCTGGATCGCCTCGTCGGCCACCTCCACCGCGGTGCGGGCCGCATACATTTTGGCCATGGAGGTCAGCTTCGGATCGATCCGTCCCTGGTCGAAGTTCCAGGCCGCCTTGTAAGTGATCAGCCGGGCCAGTTCGATCTTGGTGGCCATATCGGCCAGCTTGTGCTGGGTGACCTGAAACTGGGCGATCTTCTTTCCGAACTGCTCCCGCTGCTTGACGTAGGCCAGCGCCCGGTCGTATGCCCCCTGGGCCGTACCCAGGGCCTGGGCCGCCACCTGGATCCGGCTTTCATCGAAGAAGTGGAGCACATGGTAAAATCCCTTGCCCTCTTGCCCGATGGTGTTGGTCAGCGGCACCCGCACGTCCTTGAAATTCACCTCGGCGGTGGCCATCATGCGGATT
>CBFCZJ010000364.1:0-3985 GCA_965602445.1 uncultured Desulfobacterales bacterium
AAAAACTTAGAATTCCAGGGGGGTGACCGTCTTGACCATCGGCAGCCCGCAGAGCTCTTCGATGACCTTTTCCGGAATCGAAGTATCGGTTTTCATGAAGATGATGTTGTTTTCCCCGTCTTCGTCCTGCCCCACCGACATCCGGGCGATGTTGACGCCGTGCTTTCCCAAGGTGGTGCCGATGCTGCCGATGGCCCCGGGCTTGTCGGAGTTGTAGATCAAGGCCAGATGCCCCTCGGGAATCAGTTCCAAACCAAAATGGTTGATCTTGACGATGCGCGGATCGCTCTTTCCGTAGATGGTTCCCGACACCGTGGCGGTTTCATCGGAAAAGACCGTGGCCGTGATCAGGTTGACGAAGTGGTCGGCCTCCGGGCTGGTCGATTCGGTGACCGTGATTCCCCGCTCTTTGGCCAGCACCCCGGCGTTGATCCAGTTGACGTCGTCTTTGACCACATGCTCCAGAAGCCCTTTGAGAAGCGCGGTGGACACCGGAGAAAGATCGAGGTCGCCAAAATCGCCGGCAAACTCGATCCTGACCTCCTTGACCGGCCCCTTGGCAAGCTGCGCCTGTAGGCTTCCCATTTTTTCGGCCAGGCTCAGAAACGGTCCGAGACGGTTGAGCAGCTCGCCGGTCACCGACGGGACGTTGACGGCATTGATGATGGTCCCGTTTTTCAGGTACTGGATGATCTGGTCGGCCACCTGGACAGCCACGTTGGTCTGGGCCTCGGCGGTGGACGCCCCCAGGTGGGGGGTGCAGATCAGCCGATCCAGCTCAAAGAGGCGGCATTCCCCCGGCGGTTCGGTTTCGAAGACGTCCAGCGCGGCGCCGGCCACCTTCCCCGAATCGATGGCCGCAAACAGGTCGTCTTCATTGACGATTCCGCCCCGGGCGCAGTTGATGACCATCACCCCGTCCTTCATCTGCGCAAAGGCCTCCTTGTTGAGCAGGTTCTGGGTGGTCTTCATCTTCGGGACGTGAACCGAGATGTAGTCCGATCGTCGGTAAAGGTCCTCGAGGGAAACGTTTTCAAATCCGGCCTTTTCGATCTTTTCCGAAGTGACGTTGGGGTCGTGCACGATCACCTGCATCTTGAGCCCCCGGGCCCGGTCCGCGACGATGGACCCGATCTTGCCGAAGCCGATGACGCCCAGGGTCTTGTTGTAGATCTCTCGGCCCTGGAGCATTTTCTTGTCCCATCGGCCGGCCTTCAGGCTGGATGTCCCCCGGGGAATATTGCGCGACAGGGAAAGCATCATGGCAATGGCGTGCTCTGCGGTGGTGATGACGTTGCCGCCCGGGGTGTTCATCACCACGACGCCGTGCTTGGTGGCGGCGGCGATGTCCACGTTGTCGAGGCCGATGCCGGCCCGCCCCACCACCTTGAGCCGATGCGCGGCATCGAGCAGGTCTTCGGTCACTTTGGTGGCGCTTCGAATCACCAGCGCGTCGTAGTCGCCGATGATTTTCTTGAGCTCGTCTGCAGGAAGGCCGGTTTTGACGTCCACCTGAATTCCTTCCTCGTCTTGAAACATCGAAATTCCCACCTCTGCCAAATTGTCGCTGACCAGTACCTTCATGGCGATCCCCTTCTGTCTCCCGGAATGATTCGACCAGTGATCGAAAACCAAAGCGCCGGCGCCCCGGCGGCTGGATACACAGCACCCCCCCGCCCCGCGCTTGCCGCGGGCCAAGTGAGATCTTCCTTAGAGGATTTCAAGGGCAACTTCAAGTCCATTTTTGCGCCGCCAACCAATGAAATACAAACGTTAACGAACAGTTATGGGGATTGACCGATTTTCGGACCAGTTGAAGCGCTCCGACAAGGGGGAAGATGAGCCGGAAACGGACGTGCTGGACAACCGGCCGATCTTCATGCTATGGGGAGGCGAATTATCCTGGGAGGCGTCCATGGAGCACTGCGTGCTGTTGAACGCGGATTTTTCCTTTCTCAACGTCGTCGACTGGAAGCGGGCCATGTGCATGGTGGCCAAGGGAAAAGTCCAGGTGCTCCGGTATTCGGATCGATTCGTTCGATGCGCCGAGGGCACGGTTTTCAAAATCCCTGCCGTATTGAAGCTGATCAAGCTGATCCGGGTGCTTTACCGAAACCGGGTCCCTTTCAGCAAGCGCAACGTGCTGGTAAGAGATGGGTTCCGCTGCGCCTACTGCGGCCAGGAAACCGGAAGACTGACCATCGACCACATCATTCCCAAGTCGCGCGGGGGCAGGACCAGCTTTGAAAACTGCGTCAGTGCCTGCCGCCGATGCAATGCCCGCAAGGGAAGCCGCACCCCCAACGAAGCCCGGATGTATCTCAGATCCCGCCCCTATCAACCGACCATCTCCGAATTTCTGCGGCTCAAAGCCGCCAAACTCGGGATCAACCACATCCTGCGCGAACTGGGGGTGTTTTAGGTCGTTTGCCGAATTCATTTATGTGATACCTTCGAAATTTACTTCGGGGTAATCTTGATGAAATCGTAAAAAGTACCCGAAGCGTCATGCCGGACCCCGGACTCGATCCGGGGCAGGCTTTTTTGATCCGGCATCCAGATGTACTTGAAATCACTGGATTCCGGATCTCGCTCCGCTCGTCCGGAATGACGAATAGGGGCCGATTCGGACTTTTTACGAAGGCATCAAAGATAGATCATTAAATTCCCTCGGCCGGAGGCGGGGCTGACTTCTGGCTCCTGAAACCCGACTTCTTGAATCCAGGCTCCCCAATAACGAAAGAGGCTGTCAGCATGTCCGCCCCCCTTCCCATCGAGGTCTTCTGCTACGCCGGCCATCGGGGTGAAGAAACGCCGCGCCGCATCAAAATGGGAGAACGGATGATCCATGTGCAGCGGATCGTCGACCGCTGGCTGGCCCCGGACCACCGGTATTTCAAGCTGGACGCGGACGACGGCAGCCGCTACATCATCCGCCACGACGTGCGAACCTCGCAGTGGGAGCTCGTGTACTACGAACGGTTTTGCAGAAAAGAGGGCCCGGATCGGTGAAACGATGGCGCTGTAAATGGTGCGGCTACATTCACGACGGCCCCCGGCCGCCTTACCGCTGCCCGGTCTGCGGCGCCCCCCGGGAAATGTTCGAGCTCCTTTCCGGATAGGCTCCCACCCCTTTTTCGGCAGGCCGCATCATTAATCGGTTCCACCGCCCTTTTTCAGCCGCTTCATCCGCCGTTGGGCATCCTCGGCGATCTGAGAATAGCTCTCTTTGCAGAACCGCCGGATCTCCCTCCGGCAGTGGTCCGGCGCCGGCAGTTCGGGAAAGTCGTGCAGGTGCATCTCTTCTATTGAAATCGGCCGGTAGACGAACTTGCGGTCCATTCCGGCGTATTCACCGGCCGTGGCGCCGGCCACCTTCGACTGTTTTTCCCCCCGGCTGTCGAATCCCTTCGCATACTGGAGCACAGCAGACGGCGAGCTTTCTTCGTTGATCTCTCGAATCTTTCCGTTGACGATCTCCCACATGGCCTTGACGAGTCGAAAGTCGACGCAGGCGTCTTCGGCCTTCTTTGCGTCGGCCAGGGGATTGGCGCTGGAACATCGATATTCCCGGCAGGCCTTCCAGAGCCGTTCATATTGCCACGCCACCGTTTTGGCAAACCGGCCCCGGCCGCTGAGAGCAAAACCCGGCTTCAAGAAAGGCAGGGAGTCGGGCGGCGTGCAGCGGGAAAGCTCGCCTGGATCGACGACGCCGATGGCGTCGTAAAACCCGAGAATCCGCTCCTGTTCAACCAGCAGATAATTGAGGGTGCCGGCCTGCCGGATCACGATGGCGGCCTTCTGCTCTAAGGTGTCGGCATAATCCTTCAGGATTTCGATCATGTCGTCGAGCTTCCTGCGGGCGCCGAAAAACGTCTGGGCCACGTCGGTCAGCACCTCGTCGGCCAGGGGGCTGTCATAGTCGGTCATGGGCTCTCCTTGGAAAATGGCGGTCGTGCCCGGCGCAGGGATCAGGGGGCTTCAC
>CBFCZJ010000365.1:0-3957 GCA_965602445.1 uncultured Desulfobacterales bacterium
CGCACCGGAGAGCGCCGGTCTTCCAGCAGCCGAAGGCCCTTTTCCGAGTACAGGTTTTTTCGAATCCCGCGCTTGGGGTGGTACATGTTGTCGGCGTCGGCCGTGAACGCAAGCAGCCGCTGCCCAACGTGCTTTCGCAGAATTCGGTGGGCACTCTCGAATCAGTTCAGCCCCAAGCCGATGACCAGCCCCACGGCGATGCCAAGCCCCACGAAAATGGCGCCGACCACGATGCCGACCGCCGTATTTTTATCCGCAAGCTGGCGGGAGGTGTCAAAAGGAGTGATCCGGTCGAACACCTTAAAACCGAGCACCATGAACACCAGGGCCAGCGCCGCCCCGATCACCGCATAGACCAGATTCAGCAAAACGATCGTCAGCTCCATTACCGCATCACCTCCTTGATAAGATCGATCTTTTTGACATAGCCGAGGGTTTCTTTGCTTCGCCGACCGGTGACCTCCGGAAGCGTCCGTTCGATGGACGGCCACAGGTTCGGGTTGAACCCCTGTTGCTTCGCCTTTTTTTGGGCCTTCAATATGTTGCCGCGGCCGGCGTTGTAAGAGCCGAACATGAACCGGACCCGGTCTTGGAGGGGCCTTTTGGCCTTCCAGAGATTCCAAAGCTGCCGATCGTAGTAGATGCCCGCCGCGATGTTCCACCGGGGCTGCATGCGGCTGCCCTTGATGGTGGGGTTTTTTTCGACGATCTCCTCAAAGGTCCGGGGCATGATCTGCATGATGCCGGCGGCCCCGACATGGGAGCGGGCCTCCGGTTTTAGCCGGGATTCAGCCACGGCCTGGGCTTTAAACATCCGCCAGTCGAACGCGGGCCCGAAAAAGCGCTTGGCATATTTGGAAAAGTACGGATCGAATTTTTTCACTTCGTTGTACCGCTCGAAGGCAAACAGCGGCGGGGCGGCTGCCGTCACGACAAGGGCACACAAAAAAAACGGCAAAAAGCGACGATGGATCGGGATCGATTTCACGGCAACTCCGAAAGCGTCATTTTTTTCTGAAAAAAAGCGCTGGAATTCTACGGAAACAGGCCCATCGTGTCAAACGGCAGCCCCGCCGCCGGGGAAGTAACCGCGTTTTCCAGTTCTTTTGGGAAAAACGATCCTTTCCCCGGGGGCGCTACCCGAGCGAGTATGCCGTTGGCCTTTCCGAGGCGCGGCAGAGGCCGGTTGACCGAGATGGGGGTATGCAGATATGATCCTGTTTGATCGAGGAAATCGATGCGTGGTTTTTTGGGGATTGAACACAGCTTTCTTGCTGAAAATGGTTAAATTTTACCTGATTTTTGAAAGATTGGGAGGACGACATGGCCGAATTGTTGCGGACGCCGCTCTATGACGAACACGTGACCGCCGGTGCGCAGATGGTGGAGTTCGGGGGAGGGGAGATGCCGGTGCAGTACAAGGCCGGCATCATCGCAGAACACCTGGCCTGCCGCAAGAAGGCGGGGCTGTTCGACGTGTCCCACATGGGCCGGTTCATCGTGCAGGGCCAGAACGCGCTTTCCTTTTTACAGCACGTGCTCACCAACAACGCAGCGGCCCTGGAACTGGACGAGAGCCAGTACACCATGGTGCCCGACCCGGACGGCTATGCCATCGACGACGCCTACCTCTACCGCTTCGAAGAAGACCGCTACCTGCTGGTGGTCAACGCGGCCAACCGGGAAAAGAACCTGGCCCATTTTGGCACGATCCTGCCGGATTTCGTCGACGTGGAGCTGATCGACCAAACCGCGGAGACGGCCATGATCAGCCTCCAGGGGCCCGCGTCCAAGGACATTCTTTCCGGCATGCTCACCGGCGGCAGGCTGCCCGAACCGATGAGAAACGCCCTTTGCACGGCCGAGATCGACGGGGCCAAGGTGATGATCGGCCGCACCGGCTACACCGGAGAGCCGCTTTGCTTCGAGCTCTTTGTCGACAGCGGCCGCGCTGCCGACATTTGGCGGGGACTCGTGCAGGGAGGCGCGGTCCCGGTCGGCCTGGGCGCCAGAGACACCCTGCGCCTGGAGGCCGGCCTTCCCCTGTACGGCCACGAATTGGGCAACGACCCGGAGGCAAACCCGATTCCGATCTTTGCCTGCCCCCTTGCCCGGTTCGCGGTGAGCTTTTCCCGCCTCAAAGGGGACTTCATCGGCCGGGACGCTCTTTTGATGCAGTTCGAGGCGTTCAAGTGGATCTTGGACCGGGATTTTCGAAACATGGCCGCCCTGCCCCGGATCATCCAGCCCGTGGCCCTGACCGGCAAGGGAATCGCGCGGGCCGGGGCAAAGATCACCAAGAACGGGCTGCCGGCAGGGTTCGTGACTTCCGGGACCATGGTCCCGTACTGGAAGGTGAAAGGCACCGGCATCGACTCGCGGCTGGGCGAGGAGACCGGCCGGCGGGCCGTCGCCCTTGCTTTGGTCAACGCCGACATCGTGGAAGGAGACCGGGTCGACATCGACATCCGCGGCAAACAGATCCCGGCCGTGGTCGTTCCCTACTTTCTGCGAAACGAGGCCCCGCCCTATTCGTGGCCCGTGCTCCACGACGAACTCAGCGAAGAGCGAAAAGACGTCTGCGCTGCAGACGAAATGTTCGACAACGTGCGGGACCTGGTCGCCCGGTCCGTGGAAAACCATTTGTGGCGCCAGAAGCAGTGCATCAACCTGATCCCCTCGGAGCAGACCGCCTCGCCGCTGACCCGGCTGCTGTCGATCACCGACCCCTCCGGCCGGTATGCCGAACACAAGCCGGTCAAGGCCTTCAAGGAAGCCGACGTCTTCTACTACCAGGGAACCGACTTCATCTGCGAAGTGGAATACCTGCTCAAGTGCGAGCTTCAAAAGTTTCTCGACTGCACCGAGGTCGAGCCCCGGGTCATCTCCGGGCAGATGGCCAACACCGCCGTATTTTCGGCCATGGTCGATTTTTTGAACCGGGCCGACAGAAAGCGGGAGCAGCGCCGCATCCGCAAGGTGATGAACAACCACATCATCAAGGGCGGCCACCTGTCGGCCCAGCCCATGGGCGCCCTTCGCGACTTTGTCAAGCGCGATCCGGTCTGGGAAAAGCCCGCGGTGGTCAACTTTCCGGTCCTGGACGAAAACCCGTACAAGATCGACATGGAAGAAACCGAAAAACTCATCGCCGAGCACCGCCCCGAGCTGATCATCCTGGGAAAGAGCATGGTCCTTCACAAAGAGCCGGTGGCCCAGATCCGCAAGATCATCGACGAGGTCGAGATCGCCGACTGCGTGCTGATGTACGACATGGCCCACGTGCTGGGGCTGGTGGGGCCCTATTTCCAGGAGCCGTTCAAGGAGGGGGCCGACATCGTCACCGGTTCTACCCACAAGACCTTCTTCGGCACCCAGCGGGGGATGATCGGCGTCAACTTCACCGAAGACCAGGTCCGCTGGGACCTGTGGGAGGCGATCCAGCGAAGGGCCTTTCCCGGCGCCATGAGCAACCACCACCTGGGCACGCTGCTGGGGCTGCTGCTGGCGGCCTACGAAATGAACGCGTTCAAGGAGCCCTACCAAAAGGCGGTGGTGGAAAACGCCAAGGCCTTTGCCACGGCCCTGGCCGACGCCGGCCTTTCCGTGGCCGGAGACCCTGCCATCTCCTACACCGAAACCCACCAGGTGGTGATCAACGTCGGCTACGGCCGGGGCCCGGAAATCGCAAGGCGCCTGGAGCAGAACAACATCATTTGCAACTACCAGGCCACCCCCGAAGAAGAGGGCTTCACCGCGTCGGGGTCGCTTCGCACCGGCGTCCAGGAGATGACCCGCTTCGGCATGGGGCCGGAAGACTTTGCCGTCCTGGCCGGCCTCATCGCCGAGGTGATCGAAAAAGACAGAAACGTCCGAAAGGAAGTCGTCAAGCTCCGGGAGCGGTTTCTCGACATGCAGTATTGCTTCTCGGGTAAAGAGGTCGACGAGATGGTGGCG
>CBFCZJ010000366.1:0-3927 GCA_965602445.1 uncultured Desulfobacterales bacterium
CGGTATGTGACGGTGGCGGAAAACCCCCTGCCTTTTCCGTTCAGCGATTTTCCCCAGGAAGTCGAGCCCCCCGAGGATCCCGTCGTTTTCTGAGAAGATCGCTGCCCCGATTTTCCGATTTCAAGGACGGCGTGCTGAAGGTCGAGGTCCCCAAGCCCGAGGAGCACAAACCGAGACAGATCACGGTTCACTAGAAAATCGGCCCCGTGAGGGGCCGATTTTTTTTAGGGAAGAAAAAGCCCTGAATTTCAGATAGCAACGCTGATTGCCTCAAGGACGGCTGAAGGAAAAAGGACCTTGGGGTCTTCAACTGGCGAAACCGGCTAAGCCCCCAATCACCTGGCGATGGGAAAGTCGTTGAATCCCTTCTGGACCACCGGCTGCTGCTGCAAGTGGAGTTGCCGGGCATATTCGGCCACTTTTCGGCGGACGAATGTCTCGAGTTCGGAAAGCAGGATCCCACCGTCATCCTTATTCATATCCGCTTCTCCGGTCATGCCGGCCAGAAGCGAATGGGTAAACAGGCCGTGTCCGAGTTCCGGTGTCTCCCATGCGTACTCGGCCTTTCCGGCTGCCGAAAAAACCCATGTCCCGGCGGCGCGGCCCACCCGTTTGACGGCAACTTCCTCGCCGGCTCGGCGAAAAGCGCTGGCAAAATCGGCTCCCCCGGACTGGCAGGCATCCAAAAACACGACCTGGCGCACCGCCGGGATCCGCTGAAGTGCGCTTCCCAATTCAAGATCGGAGACTCCCTCCCGGTTTATGGCGCCGGGGGAATTTTCTCCCAGGTCGCTGACCCCCTGGGCCACCAGGTAAAATCGCCCGTCACTTTCCAGCACGACCCCGTGGCCGGCAAAAAAGAAGACCAGGGTGTCGGCGGCAGAGGCCCGTTTCTCCACCTCTGCCATGGCTTTGAGAATTTTCGCTCGGGTCGCCTTGACGTCGTAGAGGGTCGTTGCCTTGAAGTTGCCGAACAGCTTCGGTGCGGTGTGGGTGATCTGCTGAACGAAGGTTTCCGCATCTCCCCGTGCCGCCGGCAGCGGGTTAAGCGGCGGGCGATAGTCTTCGATTCCCACCGCCACGAGGTGGAGCACGCCCCGGTCGTCGTTTCCCCGATGGGCGACGGTCGTCTCCACCGGTTCGCTTTCGATCATCTCCCCGGAGAAGGCAACGGCCCGGAAGATGTTTTCACCGGACAGGAGCTGCACCGGGAAGGATTCCCGGACACCGCCACGGCCCTCTGGCCCAGCCGATGCCGGTACCGGCTTGCCGGCGGCCGCCGGCGGTCCGTTGGTCCGGATCAGCCCCCGGTCTTGGATACCCAGGCCTCCGGGATCCAGCCGGATCGATTTGACCGCTGTCCAGGCGCCGTCTCCGATCCGTTTTCCATTGTGAAACAGGCGCACTTCCCGTACACCGCCGCCTGTGTCCCGGGCCAGCACCTCGACCACGGCCGCTCCTTTAGCGCCGATCTTCGGCGGCAGGATTTCAACCTTCGGCGGCGGAGAGGCGTCCAGCACCTCGGCGATGTTCAAGACTGCGGTGTCAAGGCCGGCGGCACGGGCCTCGACCATGGCCGGATTGTAGAACTGTTCGAAAAACTGGTCGATGGCGTAGGTCTCCAGGCCGTTGACCAGGTGAACGAAACTGCGGGCCAGCCGGTCGCTGCCCTGGTAGTAGCCTTCCGGGGTCCAGGTCAGGTGCTCCGTCTCCTGGCCGGGAAGCGTGGGCCCGACGGGGGAAAAGACCGTGTAAAGCTTTTTGTGAGCGGCCAGATCCCAGTAGGATTCTCCGAACCCGGAGACGAGCATCCTCATGCCGTCCGGGCTGACGGCAATGGACGAGACCGGCGAAAGGGTGGGGTAGGTGCGGAGAAGATCCCCGGTTTCTGTGTCAAACCGGTGCACAAGCCCGTCTTGCCCGCCCACGAAAAGCTCCCGGCCGTCCGGGGAAAAGGACAGCGCCTGGACCCAGGCGCCGATGTTTTCGATCGTCCGGCTCCGCCTCATGGTCTTCATGTTCCAGACCTCGACCCGCGTTCGGTTGAACGACCGGATGTAATCGTAGCCTAGAAGCCAGTGGCCCATCCCCCCCTCGTACTTCATCTCGACGGCCGTGATGGCGGCGGCCAGCAGCCGGCTGTCCGGGCTGAAGGCCAGCGACTGCATCAGAACCGATCCGCTCGATTTCAAAACTTTGCGCTTTTTGCCGGTGGACGCATCCCACAGGTAAATCAGACCCGTGTTGGTGTGACCGTCTACGTACCCGTTTGCGGTCATCTTCCCATCCGGGCTCATGATGGGCGTCAAGTCGGCCCTCCAGTACCCGGGGTCGCCGTAAGGATAGTCCTTTATGAAAACCGGCGCTGCCCCTTCGTCCAGGTTCCAGACCCCATGGACCCGGGGGCTTCCCGGGTTGGCCGCCATCAGCCGGGAGCCGTCTGTGCTCATCATTTTCGGCCAGTACGGATCGATGGTACTTCTGGGAAACACCTTCGGATCCGCACAATCGGGCCATGAGCAGAGAATATACTGGTTGATTCCGGAGTCAGTCAGCTCTTTTCCCGAACGGAGCGGCTGAAAACGGCCGAACCACATGACCCGTGCGCCGTCCCGGCTGAATGAGACGGGATGGTTGCCGGACAGCGGGGGCAGGGGAGTTCCTTTGCGGAGATCGATAAACCGATCGCCGATCCGGGCGCTGCCGTCCGATAGAAATTGCAGCGTCTGGTGTTCAACCCCGAAATGGGTCAAGCCGGTGATCTGTTTCCGAGATTCGCCCTTTTCAAAATCGTAAAGGTCGATTTTGGCCACCGACAGGTCCTTCGCGCCGGCCATGCTAACCCCGCAGGCAATGACCGGATCCACCGGCGACACGGCATATCCGAACGGCGTCTTGGGGCCGAGGTCGCTGACCTTCCGGCCGGTGGCAAGCTCCCACATCTGGATGCCGTTGCCGATCCCGATGGCAGTAAAAAGGTACCGGCTGTCGGCGCTGATCTGCAGGGGGAGGTAGCCTGAGCTTTCGGGGATGTGGCGGACCTGCCGGGTCTGGATGTCGATGATCTCGATGAGTTGAACAAAATCCGGCCGATAGTCGCTCACCTTTCGCACGAGATACCGGCCGTCCGGGCTGATCACCGGTGTGAGGGTGCCTGCGTCGGGCACCATTCCCGGCGCGGTGAACGACCCCGTCTTTTGTCCGGTATGCAGGTCGTGCCACTGGAAGCGGAAGTTCTTGAGCGCTTTTTGCCCGACGCCGAAGAGCACCCGGCGGCCGTCCGGGGAAAGAAGGCACTCACCGGTCTTGGTCATTCCTTCGATGGTGTAATTGACGACCTGGGCGCCGTTTTCGATGTCAAACAGCCGGGCCGTGCAGCACGCCCGGCGGATCAGCAGGTGCCGGCCGTCCGGCGCGAACTCGGCTGTTTTCACACTGGCGCCCGACTTTTCGGGGTCTACGGCCGCCACGGTGAGTCCGGTGCGGATGTCGACCAGCCGGATGTCTCCCTGGTCGTTGACCACCAACAGGTAGCGTCCCTTCGGATCGACACGCGCATGGGCGATTTTGCTCCGGTCCGGCGGAAAGGTCCGAATCAAACGGCCGGAGGCGACATCCCAGAGCTGTAGGGTCGTGCCCCGCCCTGCGTCGGTAGCCAGGAGGAGCCGACCGTCCGGGCTGAAGCACAGGGGGGTGTCCGCTTTCATGATCTGGACCACGAAGCGGGCTTTCGGTTCCTGCGGCGGGGTAGCAGGGACCGCTGCCGTCACTGTAATGGCTCGGCTTGCAGGGCCCGCAGCGCCCCTGCTTTGCGTGGTCTTGCAGCCGGAAAGCAGAAGTGAAAGACTCGCGATCGAAATACAAAACACGGCAAAGACGGCGGTCGTTCTGCGCATCGATCCTCTCCCGGTATCCTGAGTCGTAGAT
>CBFCZJ010000367.1:0-3922 GCA_965602445.1 uncultured Desulfobacterales bacterium
CCAGAGCACGTCCTCCCGGGTGACGATGCCGGTGTAGCCTCGCTGGAGCTGGTCCACGGTGCCGGCCATGGCGCCCAGATGAATTCCTTCCGGCGTCGTGCCGCCCTGAATGTCGGACACATCGCTTTTCAGGGCCTCGGAAAACAGGCGCCATGAACCGGTCCTGTCGCTCCTGGCCAGCACCCAGGAATGGACGACCCGGCTGAGAGTGGAGCCGTGGGACGTTCGCTTGATGTAGTAGTCGATGTTCTTTGGAATCGTGTCGTATTGGAAGTCGTAGCCGAGATTTTCAAAGATCTCTTTTAGCTCTTCTGCTGAAAGAAGATAAAAGAGCATCAGCACGTCGGCCTGCTTGGACGCCTTGTATCGGTTGGGGGTATCGTTTTCGGCCTCCAGGATCCGGTCCAGTCGCTGGATGTCGCCGTACTTTTTCCGGTACCCGTCCCAGTCGAACTCCTCCAGCTTCTCGTAGCCTTCGAATTGGCTGATGATACCGTTTCCGTGGAACACCACCCGCATCCTTTTTCCGATCTCCTCCCAAAGGGCCAGCTCCTTATCGGTCAGGTCGAGCTTGTCGCGAAGCTCCTCGCGGACATCTTCGGGCAGGCAGTCGAGCAGTTCCCGTGCCCGTTTCAACACCCACACGGCCATGATGTTGGTGTAAGCGTTGTTGTCCAGGCCGCCTTCTTCTGCGTCCGGGTACCCGTCGTGGTATTCATCCGGTCCCATGACGCCCAGGATCTCGTAACGCTCCCGTCGGGAATTGTAGGTGGCGATGCTGGCCCAGAAACGGGCGATCTCCAGCATCATTTCAGCACCGTAAAAGCTGAGAAACTCCATGTCCCTGGAGACCTGAAAATACTGGTAGAGATTATAGGCGATGGCCGCGTTCACGTGGCGCTGCCGATGGGACCGGTCCGGTATCCATCGGCCCGAGCGGGGATTGAGATGGAGCTGCTGGCTTTCCTCCCTGCCGCTGCTTCCGCTTTGCCATGGATACAAGGCGCCCCGGTATCCGCCCCTGTTGGCCAGCCGCCGGGCGGCGTCCAGCCGCCGGTACCGATACATGAGCATGGCTTTGGTAATTTCCGGGAGGCGAAGGTTGATCATGGGAAAAACGAACAACTCGTCCCAGAAGATGTGCCCCCGATAGGCCTCGCCATGCCAGCCCCGGGCCGGGGTCCCGGCATCCAGCGCCAAGCTCATGGTGTTGGTGGAAGTCGTCTGCAGGACATGAAAGACATACAGGTGAACGACCATGCCGATATGTCCCACATTTTTCAGGGAATTTTCCGCTTCGAGGGTGATTTCAAACCGCCGCCAGGTGCGATACCACGCCCTGCGATGCTCACTTAAAAGGCTGTCGAAAGGATCGGCCCTGCGAACCGCGTTCAAGGCTTCCAGGCTGCATTCTGAAATGGCGGTGTCCTTCGAGCTGTACAGGCTTACGATCTTTTCGATCCGGATCGGGCTGCCGGATTCGATGTCAACCGAGAACATACTGGCCGCATAGCTGTTCTGGGCCAGGGTCCGCCGCTTGACAAAGCAGCGGCGTCCGTTTTTGAACACCCGGGTCCGGGCGCCCATCGCCACCTGCAGCTTGGACTGATTCGTCTCCACCTTGAGAAAAATCGTGTCTCCTGCAGATTCTTCGGCTTCCAGGGGGTGGAGATGCCGGTTGTTCAACCCCTTGTAGCGCTCCACGCCGTCGTTGACCACCCGGCCGTCGATCGCTGTTCGAAACTCGACGGTGCCGGACCAGTTCTCGGAAGTGAGCGTAGTTTCCAGAGCTGCCAGGTGGACGTCGTCCATGCTGACCATTCGCCGTTCGGTCAGCCGGGTGATGCGATCCTGCTTATCCTGGAAGCGAATCCGGCGGTAGAGAATCCCGTGTCGAATGTCGAGCATCTGGCGGTATTCGTGCACCTGAACGTCGGAAAGGGAGAACCATTCTCCTCCGTCGATCCGAAAACTCAGGGCCAGCCAGTTGGGCATGTTCACCAGGTCTTCGTTCTCGATGATCCGGCCCGCGATTTCGGTCTTTAACCGGTTGTATCCGCCGGCCAGATAGGTGCCCGGATAGTGGATGTCGTCCGCCGTGGATTCGGGCGATGCCCCGCGGGTGCAGAAGTAACCGTTTCCGAGGGTGCACAGGGCTTCCCGCAGCCCTTCGTTTTCCGGGTCGAATCCTTCATAGACCAGACGCCAGGCGCGATGGGTGCGGTGCTCGTGAACCGCGGCAAACAGTGCTTCCAAAAACCGGTAGACCTCGTCCGGGTCCTGGAGCCGGTATCGGGCCTCGCTCGCTCCGATGTCGACGTCATCGACACGGATGCCGATCCCGTCCTGCTTCAGCTCCCGGAAGGCGTCTTCGTCGGTGACATCGTCGCCGATGTAGATGGGAAGTACCTCTTCGGCGTCCATGTCCAGGGCGTTTTCCATGAGCCACCGAACCGCCTTTCCCTTGTCCCAGTCCAGGTCCGGTTGAATCTCGAACACCTTCTTGCCGGCGGACTTTTTCAGGTTCGGCACCTGTCGTTGAACCTCTTTGACCACCGAGGCCACAGTATCGACGTCTTCATCGGCAACCTCCCGGTAATGCACCGCAATGGAAAACTTCTTCCGCTCCAAAAAGGCTCCTTCGATATTTTCCAGCCGCTGTCGAAGCTCATCTTCGGCAGTGTCCACCGCATCCAGAAATTCCGATCCAGCCTCGTGGGAGATATGTCGGTCGCCGGGGCCGGCGATGTCGAAGCCGTGGCTTCCGGCATAGTAGAGGCGGTCGACCGCCACCCGCTGCTTCACATCCTTGAGATCCCGGCCGCTGATAACGGCCACCGGCACTTCATGGGCAAGATCCCGTATGATCCGGCGGGCGTGGATCGGCAAATCGGCGTCCTCCGGTCTCCGGACAATGGGGGTCAAGGTGCCGTCATAATCGAGGAAGACCACCGGAGACCGGCCGTTCACCTGCTCAAGGATCTCGTCGATGTTTTTCAGGGCACCCGGAAGCGAGGGGGTCCCCCCGTCGCCGTATATCGGCTCGCCTGCGACGGTGACCTCGGCCATATCCGAGATGACCACGTCCGCCCCATGACTGCGAAGCGCATCGGCCTGCCCGATACGATCCACCCCGATCACGCAGCCGAAGGCCCCGTTTTTCCCGGCCTCTACCCCGGCCTGGGCATCTTCCACGACCACTGCATTTTTCGGCTCTACTGAAAGCTGCTTTGCCGCCTGGAGAAAAATGTCCGGCGCCGGTTTGCCCGGAAGCGAAAGTTCTTCCGAGTCGATGCCGTCCACCCGCTCATCGAACAGGTCCGAGATACCGGCCGCCTCCAGGACATTCCGACAGTTTTTGCTCGAGGAGACAATGGCGGTCTTGACGTGCTCGATGCGCAGCCGCCGGATCAAGGCAACGGTGGACCCGTAAACATCGACTTCTCCCTGGGAAAGCAGTTCCTGAAATATCTGGTTTTTCCGGTTTCCGAGGCCGCACACGGTCTCTTTTTCCGGTGAATCTTTCGGATCGCCCCGCTCCAGCTCGATGCCCCGGGATTTGAGGAAATCTGCGACGCCGTTGTAGCGGGGCTTTCCATCGACATACTGCAGGTATTCGTCCTGCTCGTCGAACGGCGCATAGGAAGCGCCTTCTTCCCGATTTTTTTCGGCAAGATAGGCGTCGAACATCCGCTTCCAGGCCCGCGCGTGAAGGGCAGCGGTGTCGGTCACCACGCCGTCCAGATCGAAGATCACTGCACTGAAGGCATCCGGAGTAATGTCGATGCATTCGGATTCTTTCACGATGTCGGAGCTCCTTTCATTAAAATCACTTGGTATTTTACTGAGCATAAGAAGAACGAATCTCTGCAGAAATAGGGTGGTTCCCGTATTTTAAGGCGCTGAGACACCTAAACCGGGG
>CBFCZJ010000368.1:0-3911 GCA_965602445.1 uncultured Desulfobacterales bacterium
TGTCCCGTTCTGGGCCGAAGATCCCGCCATCGGAAACCGGATGATCAACGCCCGGGCCGAGACCGTGGCAGAAAAGCCCTCCTTCAAGGCCGCTTTCAAAAAAAGACGCTGCCTGATCGTCAACGACGGCTTTTTCGAGTGGACCGATTCCAAGGGAAATCGGCAGCCCCTGTTTATCAGGCCCGAGGGAGAGGCCGGCCCCTTTGCCTTTGCCGGGCTGTGGGAGGTCTGGAAACCCAAGGAGGCGCCGGAGGCATCGGCCCTGCATTCATGCACCATCCTGACGATGGACGCATCGGAATCCATCCGGCGGATCCACCACCGGATGCCGGTCATGCTGAAGCCGGATTCCTACGCGCTGTGGGTCGATCCCGGGGAGATCGCCCCCGGGGATCTTGAAACCGTTGCGGTCTATCGCGACTTTGAAACCGTGGCCGTATCCCAGGCCGTGAATTCGCCGGAAAACAACGATCCATCCATCCTCGATTCGCTTTTTGAGCAGTGACCTGAACGGATCAAAAAGGAGAAATTGTCATGGCGCAGGAACGATTGGAAAAGGGTATTGAAAAGCGCACGGCTGTTTTGGGACCTGTACGGGTTCAATCCGCTTTTCATGAAGCGGATGATTTTAACAAACCCTTTCAAGAGGCGATGACCGAATGGTGCTGGGGTTTTGGCTGGGGCGACGATACGTTTGACCTGAAAACACGCTCCATGCTGAATCTGGTGATGATCGCAGCGCTAAACCGAATGGATGAATGGGAGCTGCATCTGCGCGCCACTGAGCGCACCGGGGTGACCAAAAAGGAAGTCCGTTCGCTGATTCACATCGTCGGCATCTATTGCGGCGTGCCGGCGGCCGTATCCTGTTTTCGCATCGCCAACCGGGTATTCGAGGAACTGGAAGGCGCGGTGAAATAAAAGACGTGTAAATGGACATTCTCAACATTCCTTGTTTCCGGAGCGGCAATCCGCCGCGGATAGAGGACAGCACCCGTTTGTTGTTCACTTTAGGCGACTCCGTTTGCAGTGGGCGTGTTTCGGCATTAGCGTTATAATACCCGACGCGCTGACGCCAACACGAGGCAGAGCCGTCGGATCATCCTGAAAGAGGTCGCACCCAATGAAAACCAGACGCGAGGCGATTCGACTTCTCCTGTCGGCCGGTGCGGGCATCGCAGCGTTTTTTTTCGCGGCGGGGGCCGGACTCCGGTTTGTCTATGCCGAGGTGAAAAAGCGGCTGCTGCCCAGGGGCACCCGGATGAACACCCTTGTCGACGAAGATCCGGCGCACCTGGATACCCGCCAACTGGATGTCACGCCCATGGCCGAATTCGACACCATGGGCCAGACCAACTACAGCATTTCGGCGGAAAACTGGCGGCTGGCGGTGGACGGGGCGGTCGATCGACCCACCAGCTTCACCTATGCCGAACTGACCGCCATGCCGGCAATCGAGAGAAGCGTCCTGCTGATTTGCCCGGGTTTTTTTGCCTACAACGGGCGCTGGAAAGGCGTGTCGGTGAAAGGGCTTCTGGCTGGGGCCGGGATGAGCGCCGGCGCAAACGCCGTCGAGTTTCATGGGCCGGAGCATCCCCGGGAGCGAAGTGCGCGCTTTGACCTGGAGGAGATTCTCTCTGATCGGGTCTTTCTGGCCTACGAGGTCAACGGCAAAACGCTGCCCCAGCGACACGGCTTTCCGATGCGCCTGGTGGCAGAAGACCACTACGGCGGCAGGTGGATCAAATACGTTTACCGGATCTCGGTTGTCGATTCATAACGACCCGCAATTTAGTGCCGATGCTTTCAGACACCGGGTCTATTTTCTCGTGCTATGGGTCCAATGTCAGGGAGACGATCCGGTTTCTTCCGGCCTTTTTGGCCTTGTAGAGGGCTTCGTCTGCAAGGGAGATCAGCCTTTCGGGGGTTCGGGGCCCGCCCGGGTAAGCCGTTGCCGTGCCGATACTCAGGGTGACGGCGGCTTTCTTGCCGGTGGCGATGTCTGAAAAATCAAATGTGCCGATATTGGCTTTCAGGGTCCGGGCCAGGTGGCTGGCGCCTTGTTCGTGGGTGTTTGGGAAAATGACCGCAAACTCGTCTCCGCCGAACCGGGCCGCCAGATCCGCCGGCCGTCTGGCCAGTTCCTTGAGCCGAGCGGCCACGAACCGCAGGCAGTCGTCACCGGCCGGGTGGCCATAACGGTCGTTGAACTGTTTGAACAGATCGACGTCGCACAGCAAAATGGTGAGCGGCTTCTTTTCCCGCTGCATGCGCCGCCATTCCCGCTGGATGCGTTCGTCGAACCAGCGCCGGTTGGCGATTTCGGTGAGCGGATCGGTCCTGGAAAGAGTGTCAAGCGCCTTGTTCGCCTCCTCTAAGGATTCACGGGTTTTCATGGCTTGGGTGACGTCATTGATCACGACGATCCTGTTTGGTTGTTCCGGCTCGATCGGCACTGCCCTGATCGAAAGAAAACGGCCGCCAAGCTCAACGCTGTTGGCCGAAGCCACGCGGACGTCCGATTCGAGCAGCACGGATACAAACTGCCGATCCTCTTCCTTGAAAAGGCTTATAAAATTGCGCCCCAGAAGGCGCTGCTCGGGTTCAGAAAAAAAACCGGCAGCCGCCTGGTTGACGAGCAGGATTCTATCTTCCGCGTTGAGTTCGACAATCCCCTCTATGATACTCTCTACGATGACCTCCAGATGGCGGTTGGCATCGAGCAACTCCCGGGTGATGCTTCGGGGATGGATGGTTTCCAGGCCCAGCGTCCTGCCCCCTGCCGGGCTGCCGGGGCTTTTCTGCTGCCGCAGCACCTGAAGGATATGTTCTCCCATTTCCGGAAGCGGACCTTTTGCGATGCATCTGTCTGCCCCATGGGTTTCCGTACCGTCAGCTCTTTCCGCTGCGGTGGCCGAAAGAATGAAGATGGGCGTATTGGCAAAACGAACGTCCGCCCGGATGATGCGGCACAGCGAAGCGCCGTTGATATTGGGCATCACCAGATCGAGTATCATGTAGTCCGGTGAAAAGGTGTTCAGCAAATCCAGGGCGGAAATGCCGTCTTGGGCGGTTTCCACCCTGTATCCGTTTTTTTCGAGGAGGCCGGATACGAATTTGATGATCAACGGGTGGTTGTCGACGACCAGGACTTTTTCTTTTTCGTCTGATTTCGGCAAGTCAGCATCTCTCCCGCTGTCGGGGTCAAAAAGCGAGCACGCCCCAGCATGGGCGGCATCGGCATGAAATCGCCAAAACCTTGCGCCTTTGGCAAGTGGAAGATATAGACAATTATGGCGCTTTTTTCAATGCATTACCGTGTTCTCGGTAATCGACATAACCAAAGCTCGATAAAGACGCCCGCTGCCTCGCCCCTCAAGCCGCGGGGATAAGCGCGGAGAACCAGGAAAACAGGCCATGTACGTTGACGGAATCGACCACTTTGTTTTGACGGTAAAAGACATCGACACAACCTGCGCCTTTTACGAGAGGGTGCTGGGAATGAAGACCGCCATCTTCGGAGAAAACAGAAAAGCGTTAACGTTCGGCACCCAGAAGATCAATCTGCATCAGCGCGGAAAAGAGTTCGAGCCGAAGGCAAAAAATCCAATCCCCGGCGCTGCTGATTTTTGCTTGATTACATCGATTCCCATTTCTGATGTTGTGGCGCATCTATCGTCATGCGGGGTAAGGGTGCTCGAAGGGCCGGTTCAAAAAATCGGGGCAAGAGGCCCCATGGTGTCGGTGTACTTTCGCGACCCGGACCAGAACCTGATCGAAGTCTCCAACTATGCCCGGCAGACATCGGAAAAATCATCGCGGCCTTTAAAACGCTCGGCGTCAAAGACGTCGCCCCCTCCCACTGCACCGGGACCCCGGCGCGCCGTTTGTTCCAGGAGCAATACGGCGCA
>CBFCZJ010000369.1:0-3906 GCA_965602445.1 uncultured Desulfobacterales bacterium
TTACGGGGGATATCCGCTTCGATCCGGATAATCTCGGCCACAGCCGGTTCGATTTTACGGTCCAGGTGGAAAGCATCGACACCAACATCACCAAGCGAGACAATCACCTGCGGTCGGGAGATTTTTTCGATGCCGGCAAATACCCCGAAATGACGTTCAAGGGCGCTGCGATAAAACACCTGGGCGGAAACCGGTATTCCGTGGAAGGATCCCTGACGGTCAAGGACGTCAGCCGAACCATTGCCGTCCCCTTCACCTATTTCGGCAGCACGCCCAACCCCTTCGACCCCAAGCAGATGGTGGCCGGTTTCGAAGCGCGCATGACCATCGACCGGCTCCAATACCATGTGGGCGCCGGCAAATTCTATGATATGGGGGTGGTCGGCAAAGAGGTGGATATCTTGATTACCATCGAAGCGTTGCAGGACAAATAGCCCCGGAAAGGAAGCCCATGGAAATCATGCACTGGAGGGATTGCAGGGAAACCCCGGTCGAGAAAATCTCCTATCGGGAAAAGATCTACGACGTGATCGGCACTAGTATCCGCTGGCTTTCGAAAAACGGCGATGACGGCCACGGCAATCCGTCATATGGGTTGAGGTTTTTCACCATCCAGCCGGGCGGGGAGATTCCCGCCCACAATCATGCCTACGACCAGACCATGTACATTCTCCAAGGCGAGTTCGAATGCTGGGAATTCGATCCGGACACCGATAAGATCGTGCAGCGGGAAAGCTGCGGCCCGGGCAGTTCCGTCTACATTCCCGGCATGCAGCCCCACGGAATGAAAAATACGGGCGACAAGCCCGGCACATTCCTGTGCTGCATCTGCAATGTGTGCGATGACGGCACCCTGGCCTGAGATAGGGCGCCGGACGATGATCGGAGACGCCAGGTGTCCATGCTCCCGGCAGTTAGTATACTTTGTAAACCACGTCCCCTAAATTTTTTGAGGTGGGCCCGTGCATGACGTCCAAGGGTTGATCGCTGTCGTCACCGGCGGGGCGCAGGGCATCGGCGCCGGGGTTGCAAAAGTGTTGGCAAAGCAGGGCGCAAAGGTGGCCCTCTTGGACAACCGGCCCGATGCGCTCGAGCAGACCCGCAGGCAAATGACCCAAAGCGGGTGGCAGGTGGCGGCGCAGGTGTGCGATGTGACCGTAAAAGAGCAGGTGGCGGCGGCCTTTGCGGTGGTGGCCGGAAAATGGGGCGGCGCCGACGTTCTGGTCAACAACGCCGGTGCCATCCGGGACGCGGCCTTTTTGAAGATGCAAGAAAAAGACTGGGACGACATCATCGACGTCAATCTGCGCTCCCAGTTTCTGTGCTGCCAGGCAGCCATTCCCTACATGCTGGAAAAGGGGTTTGGCCGTATCGTCAACATCTCCTCCCGGGCCATGAAGGGCAGCCGGGGCCAGGCCAATTATGCCGCCGCCAAAGGCGGGGTGATCAGCCTGACCAAAAGCCTGGCCATCGAGTTTGCCGGCAAGGGGATTACGGCAAATGCGGTCTGCCCCGGCCTGATCGACACGCCGATGTTTCACGGCATGCCCGAAACAATCAAAGAAAAGCTGATCAAAACCATCCCGGTGGGCCGGGTCGGGCAGCCCGAGGAGATCGGGCGGGCAGTGGCCTTTTTCGCCGGGAAAGATGCCGGATACATCACCGGCCAGTTCTTCTTTGTCTGCGGGGGAAGAAGTCTGTAGGCCGCTGCACCGGCGGCAGGGCAGACCCGCCTCGAGTCCGAACCCGATCGCAGCGCCTGCTCTGCGAAAAAATCCACCGACGGCAGTGAAATCTACCGGCTTCCCGATTCCAAAATAAGGTCTTGACTGCATGCCCCCAAAAGGCTGGTTCCGGTATCGTTTTGTCGTCTGCGGTCCAAATTGCGCTGGTGAACCGGTGAGCGTTTCGGCCTATGTCCAGAGCCTGCTGCCGTGCGGTCTGCCGTGCGGCATGACCGCAGAACCAATTGCCCACAAAAACCGGAAGGAGTCGCCCCATGAGACAAGAAAGATCTCCTCTATTGGCGTCTGTTTTTGCGGCCCTGGCAGGGCTCAGTCTTCTCTTTGCCGGTTCGGCCCACAGCGCGGACCAGGAGACCCTCGATCGGCTCGAAAAGACCATCGAGCAGCAGCAGAGCCAGATCGAAAACCAGCAAAACGCCCTCGAAGACCTGAAAGACCAGGTGGAGGCGTTGAAGGCCCGGCCGGAGAAAACTGGCGTTGAATCTGCCGAAGGGAGGCCGGCGGCGGTCGAGCCGGGCAACCCACAGGCCAGAATCAAGCTCTACGGGCAGGTCGACAAAGCGGTTCTTTTTTCCGACGACGGAGACGACACGAACACTTACCTGGTGGACAACGACAACTCCTCGACGCGGGTGGGCGTGCTGGGCACCATCGCCCCCGACGACCGGTATGAGATCGGCACCCGGATCGAGGTGGAATATCAGACCAACCCCAGCAACCGGGTGAGCCAGGCCAACAAACGGATCGGCGGCACCGATTTTGAAAAGCGGCACCTGGACCTGTTCGTGGCCGCCAAGAAATACGGCAAACTATCCCTGGGCTGGGGAAGCACGGCTTCGGACGGCACCTCGGAAGTGGACCTGTCCGGCACCGGCGTGGTAGCAAGCTCCGACGTCAAGGACATGGCCGGCGGCCAGCTTTTCTACGACGACAACACAGACAGTTTGTCCGCAACGAATGTGGCAGGCGTCTTCACCAACATGGACGGGCTCAGCCGCGACGAGCGGATCCGCTATGACACCCCTTCATACCGAGGCTTTACCGGGGCGGCTTCCTACATCTCGGCCGGCGGCGGCGACTTAGCCCTGCGCTACAGCGCCCGCATCGACGCCTACAAGCTGGCGGCCGCGGCGGCCTACGCCGACCCGGGCAGCACCTCGAACAGCGTCGACGACATCCTGGCCGGTTCGGTTTCCGTGCTGCACGACTCGGGATTCAACGGCACATTCGCCGTCGGCCGGCGGGACCATAAGACACCGGGAAGAGATACCGGTATGTTTTTCTACACCAAGTTCGGCTACCGCGCCGAATGGTTTTCCCTGGGCAAGACGTCCATGTCGGCTGACTACGGTCGTTATTCGGACATCGCCGCCGACAGCGACGATGCCGACACCGTGGGGCTCCAGGTGGTGCAGGATTTTCAGGACTGGGGAACCGAGGCCTATCTTGGCTACCGCTTTCACAAGCTGGATCGAAGCGGCGCGGACTACGAAAACATCAATGCCGTCATGGCCGGCATGCGGGTGAAATTCTGATGAAGCCGAAATGGATCTTCACACCGGGGCTGGTGTTGCTCTGCATTCTCGCAGCCGGATTTGCCGGCTGCGCCTCGACCGAGCCGTTCGAGTATCAGGACGTCCGGGAGGAAAAGCCCGGCCCCGGCCTTTTCACCGGCGAAAAGGGCGGTGTCGTCATCCAACCCGAAAAGGAAGACGGCCAAAACGCCGGGAAAAGCCCAGATGATTGAATGCAGCCTACCGTTTTTTTGGCGCCAACATGGGGGATTGGCCGCATATCCGAGGGGGGTTCATTCCGAACGATCTCATCGACCGGATCACCTGTGTCTCCTGCCACACCGACAGCCCCCACGCACCGGGGGTGAAGGCAAACGACCACACCGACCGGGTGGGATGGCTGGCGGTGGTTGCCGCCCTGCTCGGCGTGACCGCCCACGGCCTGTTTCGCTGGCACACGAAACGCCGCCGCAAGAGGGGATAGAACATGGAAGCCAAAAATGTCATCTATCTGTATACCCGGTTCGAGCGGTTCTGGCACTGGTTTCAGACGCTGCTCATCCTGGTTCTGCTGGTCACCGGCTTTGAACTGCACGGCACCTACACGCTGCTCGGGTTCGAAACGGCCTTCGACGTGCACAATTTTT
>CBFCZJ010000370.1:0-3860 GCA_965602445.1 uncultured Desulfobacterales bacterium
AGTCTCTTCAGTTTCTGCCAACGCCGTACTCATAGGGAGCCCCTCCGTTGCAAAATTCGAAATCCGAATATCGAAATTCGAAACAAATTCTAAATTCTAAACTCGAATGACCGAAACCTTTCAGCGGGCCATTTTTCTCCCTTTTTACGATTTCATCAACTTTAGTCATTCCAACATGCTTTCTATGGCCGCATCGATGGTCTCGAACATCTGCTGCGCCTCGAAGCCTTCGACGATGGCCGCGTCATTGGGGCAGACCGTGGCGCAGGACCCGCACCCCTGGCACATCACCGGGTTGACGGCGATCTGCTCCAGGTCTTCGTCGAAGGTGCGCGCGCCATAGGGGCAGGCATCGATGCATCGCTGGCACATGCTGCAGATGCTGTGGCGAACGGACGCCACCACCTTGCCGGCGGGAAGCGATGTCCAGTTGAGGATCCGAAGGGCCCGCTGGGCCGCAGCTTCAGCAGAGGCAATGCTTTCGGTGATGTTCCGGGGTGAATGGGCCAGCCCACAGCCGAACACGCCTTCTTTGACGGCGTCGACCGGGCGCCATTTCCAATCCGCCTCCTGCATGAAGCCGTCGGCATCGGCGTTCACCCCGAAGGTGGCGGCCAGCGACTCGGGCAGCTTTGAAGAAACGCCGGTGGCCAGTACGAGCAGATCGGCGTCGATTTGCACCTCTCGGTTCAGGATCGGATCGAACACCGTCACCGAAACCGGCGCATCGCCGCCTTCAGTGGCCACCGCCGGTTTCCGGTCGACATCATACTGGATGAACAAAATTCCCGCCTTGCGGGCGCGGGTGTAGTAGCTTTCGGCAAATCCGTAGGCCATCATGTCCCGGTACAGCACGTAGACGCTGATCTCCGGGTTTTTGTCCTTGAGGGCCAGCGCCTGCTTCAGCGTCGTGGCGCAGCAGACGCGGCTGCAGTAGTTTCGGGGCTCCTCCCGGGAGTCCACGCACTGGATAAAGACGGCCGACGCCAGCGAGGCCGGGTCCAGGGAGCCGTCGCCGAGTTTTTCTTCCAGCGATTTCTGGGTGACGACGGCATCTGAACTTCCATATCCGTAAGAAGTCGTTTTTGCTTCGTCGCCGCCGGTGGCAAGAACCGCCACCCCGTGTTCGAAGGTTTTCACCCCTCCTTCATCGGTTTGAACGGAAGTGTGAAACCGACCGACCTGGCCAAAGCCGCCCACCACCCGGCAGTTGAGGTGAACGTTGACCAGCGGGTGTTTGTCGATCCTTGTCCGGACCTCTTCCAACAGCGGTTCGACAGGTTCTCCTTCCAGGGTTTTTCCGATCCAGGATAGGTTTCCGCCCAGCGAGTCGGCGGCCTCCACCAGGTCCACGGCAAAGTCGTGGTCGGCAATGGCCAGCGCGGCGGTCATTCCGGCGATCCCTCCGCCGACGACCAGGGCCTGCTGGTGGATGGGAACCGACGGCGCCGGTCCCGGTACGATCCGCTTGAGCCGGGACACTCCCATGGCCAGCTCGCTTTCCATCAAACCGGCCGCAAGAGCGGCATGGGAAGGGGCATCGGGCACCGAAAACGCGGGGCTGCGAATGTCGACCACCGCCATCAGGCGGGGATGCAGTTGAATCCGGGTCCCGAGTTCGGCCAGCTTCCGGCTGTACAAGGCAGGCGTGCAGGCACCGATCAGGATCCGGTTCGGTCGCCGGGATTCGATCGCCTCTATCAGCGACTCCCAGCCGGTTTGAGTGCAGATCTGATCGCTGTAGATCACATCGGATACCGCCGGGTCTTGCTTCAGACGGCGGGAGAAGGATTTTCGGTCGATAAAAGCGCTGAAATTGCCGTTGCAGGTGCAGACTGCCACGAGAATTCTCGGCGGTTCTCTGGACACGTCCGCATAGTCCACCGCCTCGGTTTCCTCTTGGCGACCGCGGCCTGCGGCATGGATCGTCCGGGATGCGCCGAGGGCGGCGGCCGATGCCTGGGTGACCGACCCGGAGATGTCTTTCAACCCCCCATAGGCGCCGCCCAGATAGACGCCTTCTTTTGCCGTGCGGGTGAGGGAAAAAGGTTCAGAAAGACAGAATCCCCATGGGTTGACCGGAATGTCGAGCATTTTTGCCGTGGCCTCGGTTCCGGGGGCCGGCCGCTGTCCGACGGCCAGCACCGCCATGTCAAAGGTCTTTGTTTGCATGGCGCCGCTGCTGTCGGCCACGTTCAACAGCAGGTCTCCGGAATCCTCGTCCCGCACGATGGAGTGAACCCGCCCGCGCTCGAAACGAACGCCGTTTTCTTGTTCGGCCTGGTCCCGATACCGCTGGTACGGCTTTCCGAAGGTGCGCATGTCCATATAAAACACCGTGGTGTCGATTTCTCCGCCGGAGACTTCCTTGGCCATCAGGGCTTCTTTGACGGAAATCATGCAGCAGATGCTGGAGCAAAAATCGGCGTCGGCCTGCAGGTCACGGCTTCCCACGCATTGAAGCCAGGCGATTTTTTCAACCGGCTTGCCGTCCCCCGGCCGCTTCAGCCGGCCGGCAAAGGGGCCGGTGCCGCTCATGATCCGTTCGAATTCCAGGCCGGTGACCACATTGGGATGTGCGCCGTAGCCGAACGTGTTCCTGCCCGAAGCCGGATCGTAGTAGCCGGTGCCGCCGCACAAAACGATGGCGCCCACGTCGATGCCGGGGCCTTCCGACGCCTGCAGGTCTGCATAGATGTCCTGCACCCGGGGGATGAGGGTTTCCGGATCGAAGGGCTTGATCAGGTAGTCCAGTGCGCCGATTTTCATGGCCTCCACCGCCGTTTCCACGGTGGCGTATGCCGTCATCATGACCACGAACAGATCCGGGCAAAGTTCTTTTGCCCGGGTGAGCGCTTCGACGCCGTCGATTCCCGGCATCTTGATGTCGAGCAGCATCAGCCGGTAATCGGTAGACGCGAGCATCTCAAGGGCCTGCTCCCCGGATTCGGCCGTGTCCACGGAAAAGCCGGCCTCGTCCTGGAGCCACGCCTTGAGCGACTCGCGAATGATGCGCTCGTCGTCCACCACCAGGATTCGAAACGCCCCTCGCTCCTGGCCGGAGAGGTGGACGGCGTCCGTGGGGCAGACCTTTTCGCATTCTCCGCAGCGGGTGCAGGCGGCCGGATCGATGACATACGGGTTGGGGATCGCTTGGGGAACGGGCAGATAGACCGCCTTTCGGAAGGTGAGTCCTTCGTTGAAGTCATCTGCAACCTCCACCGGACAGACCTGGGTGCAGGCGCCGCATCCGATGCAGCGGTTCGGATCGATCCAGCTTTCCCGGCGGCGAAGGGTGACCGTAAAGCCGCCCGATTCTCCCTCGACCCGGGCGATTTCCGTGGAAAGAAGCACGTCGATATTTTCATGAAACAAGCCGCGCCGGAGGCATTGCTGGAGGCCGGCGTCGCGGTCGACCAGCGGAAGCATGCGGCACATCCCGCATCGGTCCGTGGGAAACTGCCGGTCTAGCTTGGAAAGCACCCCGCCGATGTGCGGGGCATGGTCGATCAGGGTGACAGAGACGCCGACTTCGGCCAGGTCGAGGGCGGCCCGGATGCCTGCGATGCCCGCACCGACCACCAGGGCTGAACCGGTTTTTTTATTCATGCGACAGCCTTTCGACAATCTTTTGGCTCCGTTTCCCTGGCGAGCAAAGACCCGGAACGATAAAAATGGAAAAAGTTCAAACTGTTATATAAAAATTCGGATAAAATTCCCTCCGGCAAACCTTGAACCTTGAACCCTGAACGCCGCGCCAGCGGCAGGGCTGACATCCGACATCTGACCTCTGACATCCGATCAAACCCCCACCACTTCCTTGAATTCGTCCTCCCGGAACTCGGAAAGCGGCGGGTTTT
>CBFCZJ010000371.1:0-3856 GCA_965602445.1 uncultured Desulfobacterales bacterium
GCCTTGGCTCAGCCTCTTCTGGATCCGATAGCAAATCCGCTGGCGCGTATTTGCACGTTGCGGCTTCCGTCTTCGCTTTCAGCTTCGCCGGACAAGTCGCCGAGGAATTGGTTTTGACCCAGCCGTTTAAGGCAGTTCAACAGTCATGAATCCGGCACTGCAGGAGTCATGACCATTGAAAGCCCGTGATCGGTGATTAGGATGAATCTCAGAAACGAAAATCTGAAATTCCTGCAAAACCAAGGAGGTCATCCCATGAAAGACAAGGAAAGTATCCATCAAAAAATCCAGGAAATGATCGACTGCTATGCCGCCAACGATCCGCTCAAGGAAATGTCCGAGATCGGTGCGGAAACCGAGCTGGACGAGGCCGCCGTGAAATGGATCGCCCTGGCTGCGCTTCACGGCGTGAATCAGAACGCCAAAAAAATCTCCGTCCAGCATACCGGCGACGGCAATGTGCGGGTGACGGCCAAGTACCGCGAGGCGGAGCTTCCCTCTCCGGGGGCTGCCATCGGACAGCGAATCATAGACCTGCTCCGGGGAGTCACCCACATGGAAGGCGAAAAGGGAAAGACCCCGCTGGCCCTTGGCATCCGCAATGACAGTATCGAGTTGAAGGCGAAGGTTGAAACCGAAGACGGGGGACAGTCCCTGACGCTCAAATTCCCCGGGTAAATCCGCTGGCGCGTATTTACATGCTGCGGCTTCGCCGCAGAAGAAAAGACGGCGGGTAGCATTCCATTTGGATCCGAGCGTCGAGCGTGCAATGATGAAATTCCAGTTGCGTTGAAGGTTCGATGGTCATGCGGTTAAAATGGTGGTACGGATTTACCCATTCATCCGACCAACCTTACACGAGGTTGTATTGAGTAGAAGACCTCCCATACAGACGGCTGTGCTTGCCGGGGTCGTTGCCGTGCTTCTGTGCGGGGCATGTTTGCAACGGCCCCCGGAAGCGGCGGCCGAGTTTTACCGGTATGTGGACAAAGACGGCCACGCGGTCTACGTCGACGACATGAGCAAGGTGCCCGAAGCCTATCGGGATCAGCTCGATGTCTACGAAGAGCGCTACGATCATCTTTCCCCTGCCGAGCGGGAGCACCGGCTGGACAAAGAACGGCAGAAGATGGAAGCCGCAAAGGCGGCAAGAGAAGCCGAGATCGAAGCGCTTGGCCGCCGCTCGCTGCAGGACAGCCGTGAAACCCCGGTCGTCGTCGAGGGAAACAAGGTGATGGTTCCGGTGCTTCTCGGCCACGACGGGGTTGAAACCGAAGCCATGCTCGTTCTCGACACCGGCGCGTCGATCATCGCCCTGCACCGGGAGGTGGCCCAGAACCTTGCGGTCAGGGAGTTTGAAAAAGCAAAGGTGCGGGTGGCGGGGGGCGCCGTCGTCGATACCGACATGATCCGCCTTTCCTACGTGAAGGTCGGCCCCCACAGCAAAGAGGGGCTGCGGGCAGGAATTATCGACCATCAGGGCGCCCGGGTCTCCCACGGCGGCCTGCTCGGCATGAATTTTCTGCGGGATCTCGACTACAGCATCGATTTTAAACGCGGGGTCATCCGCTGGCGAAGCGGGAAAGATCGATAAAGCTCGCCGTTGCCGGCCGGGGGATTCAAAATTCCAGATTGATGAAATCGTAAAAAGCCCCCGGAGCGTCATGCCGGACTTGATCCGGCATCCAGAAATTATTGAAATCACTGGATTCCCGCTGCAGTTTACCCCGGACTCGATCCGGGGCGGGAATGACGAAAAAAGAGAAGTCCGGACTTTTTACGAGACCATCAAAATTACCCGAGTTGATTTTAAACTCATCATATAATTTGGATAGGACCAGTTCAGTTTTGTTTTTTTTAGGGGCGAAGCCGCGTTTCATCAAAGCGCGAAGCGATTTTATTCTGACTTCGGACCTCTGATATCAGACATCTGGCCCCTTTATCCTTGACAACGAGGGTGGGAATCCGTAAATTTCCCTTTCTGGGTATATACTCATAAAGGAGGGGTTATGGTTCGTCCGATCAAAGATCGTCTCGTGGCCTTCAATCCGGATGTCAGCTACTTCAAGCCCCGGGGGATCCCCCTGATGGAACTCGAAGAGGTCGTCCTGAAGGTCGACGAATGCGAGGCGATCCGCCTGGCTGACCTGATGAACCTTTCCCATGAAGAGGCCGGAAAGAAGATGGGCGTTTCCCGGGCCACTTTCGGAAGAATCGTACAGCGGGCCCGCAAAAGCGTGGCAGATGCGGTGATCAACGGCAAGGCCATTCGGATCGAAGGCGGCCAGTACCGGCTGGTGGACGATGTCCGCCTGTTCTTGTGCACTAGATGCAACCAGACCTGGCAAGAGCCGCTGGGAACCGGGCCCCCGCAGGAGTGCCCTGGCTGCCAGGGCACGGAATTTCATCGGATGTCCGAAAATACAACTGAAAAAGAACCGAGTTAGGAGCGACAAAATGGCTGAATGCAGCACCGGAACCTGCGGTGACAAGAACGCCGCAAAAGACGAACAGGATGCCGCGGTAAACGCATCCCTGGCCCAAATCAAAAACAAGTTCATGGTCATGAGCGGCAAAGGCGGGGTCGGCAAGACCAGCACGTCGGTCCACCTGGCAATGTCCCTGGCCGCCAAGGGCCACCGGGTCGGCATCATGGATGTCGACCTTCACGGCCCGGATGTGCCCCGCATGCTGGGCCTGACCGGCATGCTGGAGTTGAGCGCCTCCCGGAAGCTCAAGCCGCTGGCCTATTCGGAAAATTTGGGGGCGGTTTCCATCGAGTCTCTGACGCCGAGCAAGGACGAGGCGGTCATCTGGCGGGGGCCGATCAAATTTTCCGCCATCCGGCAGTTTATCAGCGAAGTCGAGTGGGGCGATCTCGATTTTCTGATCATCGACGCTCCGCCGGGAACCGGAGATGAGCCGCTCACGGTGGCCCAGACCATCAAAGACGCCCAGGCGATCATCGTCACCACCCCACAGGAGGTGTCCCTGGCCGATGTTCGAAAATCGATCAATTTCTGCAAGACCGTCAAGATGTCGGTGTTCGGATTGATCGAGAACATGAGCGGCTTTACCTGCCCGCACTGCCACAAGGAGATCGATCTGTTCGGCACCGGCGGCGGAGAAAGAACCGCCTCTCAGATGGGCGTGCCGTTTCTCGGCCGGGTCCCCTTCGATCCGGCGGTGGTCGCCAGCGGAGACGCCGGCACCGCATACCGGGAGCAAAACGCCGATTCACCGGTGACAAAGGCCTTTGACAAGATCGCCGACAGGATGATCGAAAGGCTCTAATGAAATCATGGGACGCGATTTCATTAGTAGGTTTCGCGTTCCGCGAAACAATTAAAGAGAATAAGAATAGAGGGTATACAATCATGCCGGGTAGATAAACCGGTGAGAGACCTCTTGCTTCGAAAAAAAAATCATCCCGGCCAAGCCTCCCCTTGGAGGGCTTGGCCGGGATGTCGCATTTGTGGCCTAAATTGAGCAATTTTCTTTCGGGATCTTCATTACGGGCGGGCGTAAAGCCCGCCCCTACGAGGCTGAAATCACCCAACGGGTAGGGGCGGGGTTTATCCCCGCACAGGGTAATTGTCCTGGATGAAAAATACCATGAATCCCCACCTTCTTTCAGTTCACCCCTATATTTTCGTGGTTCACACTGAAATTCAAAATCTACGATTTTGAATTTATCCACTCCCCTTGCTTTCGGTAGCCGGTGGTGATCTCCTGTAACGCCGCTTTGTTTTCCAGGAAGCGGTCCTTCATTCCCCGCAGCCACGCCCGATGGCCGACGGCGTCTTCCAGGCTCAAAAACATGTCGTGCCTGCTTTTGTCGATGGAAAAGGACGGT
>CBFCZJ010000372.1:0-3853 GCA_965602445.1 uncultured Desulfobacterales bacterium
CGCATACCCCAAAATTTCTTCTTGACTTCAAACGGATTAACTCGGCGGTGAAACAAACCTCGTCATAATTACGCCGACATGTACTAAGGAGGATGCATGGCTCACCATAGCTCTCTTGCCGCAAAAGACAGTGCCGGATGGACCTGGAAAAACCAGCCGGGCTACAAGCCGATTCTTATTTTGTTCGCTGCTGCGGTTTTTATCACCATCGTCGTAATCCCGCCCCCGCAGAGCATGATCAATATGGTCAAAGACAAAAATCCCCCCGGCTATCAACTCGCCCCCGGCGCCCATACCATCACCGACACGGTGAACAAAAAGCTTCGACCGGAAGCTTATACCGCCGGAAAAACCGGCCAGAAACCTGTACAGCACCACGGCCACGAGGCCGAGCCGCTGCTGACGCCCGAGCAGGTCGCCCGGATGGCCAAAATCACGGTTGCGATTTTATTTCTGGCGGCGTTTTGCTGGGGGACCGAAGCCCTGCCCCTGGGGGCCACCGACATCCTGGTCGGCGTGCTTCTGTACCTGTTTTCCATCCTGCCCATCAACGAAATCTCCCAGGCCTATATGAAAGATGCGGTCTTTTTTATCTTCGGGATCCTGGCCGTGGCCGTGGGGGTGGCCAAAACCGGCCTCGACAAGCGGATCGGACTGATCCTGCTCAGCCGGATCCGCTCCACCAAAATGTTCGCATTTCTCTTTCTACCCATGCTGGCCCTGTCTGCCGGTTTTCTCTCCGAACATGCCTTGGTGGCCCTGCTGATCCCGGTGCTCATGGGCATCTACAAGGTGACCTGCCGGATGTACGGCGTGAAAAAAGACCGGGCCCTGGCCATATTTCTACTTTTGGGCGTCTGCTTTGCCGCCAACCACGGCGGGCCGGGTTCGCCGGCGGCCGGGGGGCGAAATGCCATCATGGTCGGCTATCTCATGGAATACGGCTATCCGATCACCTTCCTGGAGTGGATGAAGACCGGCATTTTCTTTGTCCCGCTGATGGCCGTGGTCATCGGCGCCTACATGTACATCCGGTGCAAGCCCAAATTTCTGGTCAAGGAGATGGACCCCGGCGCCATCGTCCGGTCCGAGGTGGAAAGCATGCCCAAGTTCGGCGGCAAAGAAGCGCTCATGGCGGTCATTCTCGTTTGCCTGGTGGCGGCGTGGATCATCATCGGCGAACACGCCGGCCTCGGCGGACCGACCCTGTATGCGGTCATGGCCATGTTCCTGGGGCGAATCATCACCTGGGACGATCTCCAGGAAGGCGTCGCCTTCGACGTGGTGGGGCTTTATGCCGCGGCTTGCGCCATGGGCGTGGCCCTGAAGTTTTCCGGCGGCGCCCTGTGGCTGGCCGATACTTTCGTCAGCGCCCTGCCCGAATTTTTGACCAAAGGAGACGGCCTGGTGATCGGGGTGAGCCTGCTTACCGGCACCATGACCAATTTCATGAGCGACGGAGCCACCGTGGCCGCCCTGGGGCCGATCGTGCTTCCCATGGCCACCCTGGCCAATGTCAGCGTCTGGAAGGTCGGCCTGATCACCTCCTTTTCCTCTTCCTTTGCCAATTTTCTGGTGGTGGGCACCCCCAACAACGCGATATGCTTTGGAATGGGGCGGGATCCGGAAACCGGGGAAAGGTTGCTGGATGTCATGGATTTTGTTAAATTTGGAATTCCGGTTACTATCCTCGCCTGGCTGGTGCTCTGGTTCTGGGCCGTCTTCGGCTATTGGCGGTTCATATCCTGGCCGGGGGGGTAAGCGCCGTGAGACGGGAGTTGCGCAGATGAAAGGAGCCATGTATAGAAGCCTCCAGCGACGGATCGTCCTGGTCACGCTGCTGGTTTCCTATGCGCCGCTGTTCATCCTCGGTTTCAGCATCTATTACCAGTTTTACAACACCTGCCGAGAACTGACCGAAGAACAGCTCCGGTATCGCGCCCAGGCCCAGGCGTCGGTCGTCAATCTCTTCCTCAAGGAGCATTCGGCCATCTTGTCCGCCATGGCCGACACCCACAGCTTCGACGTCATGGTCGAACGCCGCAGCCTGTCGCGCATCCTGGAGGTCATGAACAACCGGGCCGGCGGCTTTGTCGACCTGGGAGTCATCGACAGCGACGGGCTGCAAAGGACCTACATCGGTCCCTACGAACTGGAGGGTCTCAACTACTACGACGAGCCATGGTTTGCCGAAACCATGGCCCGCGGGCTGCATGTCAGCGACGTCTTTCTGGGCTTCCGGCGTTCCCCCCATTTTATTATCGCAGTGCGGCGCCAGGAAGACAATCGCACTTGGATCCTGCGTTCCACCGTCGACTCGGAGGTCTTCGGCAGCCTGGTTCGGGCCGCCCAGGTGGGTCGCACCGGCGATGCCTACATCGTCAACCAGGAAGGCACGTTTCAAACCTCTCCCCGCTTCGGCGGGAAAATTCTGGACCCCTTTTTCCTGGAGACCAACCTGTTCGGCGGCAGCACTACGGTGCTGGAAAGGAAAAAAGACGGCCACACCCGCCTCTATGCCGGCACCTGGCTGAAAAACAACAAGTGGCTGCTGGTGGTCAACCAGGGAACCGAAGAGGAAATGAGCCGTCTTTTCGCCACCCGGGACCTGGAGATCATCATCATCTGCGGCGGAATGCTGGTGATCCTTCTGGCAACGGTTTTCATCACCCGGGCCCTGGTCGGCCGCCTCCAGCAGAACGATCAGAAGATGAACGAGCTCAATGCTCAGCTCGTCCAGTCCGACAAACTTGCCGCGCTGGGAAAGATGGCCGCCGGGGTGGCCCATGAAATCAACAACCCGCTGGCCGTCATCCAGCAAAAAACCGGGTGGATGGAAGATCTTCTCGAAGAAGAAGAGCTCAAGGAAAGCGAAAACATAGAGGAATTCAAAAACTCTCTTCACAAAATCGAAGAACATGTGGACCGGGCAAGAAAGGTGGTCCACGGGATGCTGGGCTACGCAAGGAAAATGGAGCCCCACTTAGAGGACGTGGACGTCAATGGAACTCTGGGCCAGACCATCGAGCTTCTGGCAAACTATGCCCGGATCAACAATATCGAAATCCAGACCGATTTCAGTGGAGAATTGCCGATCATCGCCGCCGACCAGGCCCAGCTCCAGCAGGTCTTTTTCAACCTGATCACCAATGCTATCGACGCCATCGGGCAAAATGGGGAAATCCGGGTCATCTCCGAGAAAATGCAGGACCAAATCCTGGTCCACGTGCAGGACAACGGGCCGGGGATGACCGAAGAGCAGCAGCGGCGGGTGTTCGACCCGTTTTACACCACCAAGGTGACCGGAAAAGGCACCGGCCTCGGTCTCTGGATCAGCTATTCCATCATCGAAAAGATGGGAGGAACCATCGTCGTCCACAGCCGCCAGGAAGAAGGCGCCCGCTTCACGGTGCATCTTCCCATCGTGATTCCGGAAAAGAAGTAAACGCTATCTCAAAAAATGGGGGAGACGATATAACGCATTTCTGAGATCGGGGATAAAAATATGTCTACTGCCGCGGGAAGCGGCGCGAAACCTCAACTCATACAACGAAGAACCACCCTTGGAGGCGCTATGGATTCCTTCAGAGTACTGGTCGTCGACGACGAAGAGGATTTTCTGGAAACCCTGGTCAACCGCCTGAAAAAACGCAACCTTGACACCGTGGGGGTCAAAAGCGGCGAAGAAGCCGTCGAGGAAATCCGGGAAAAACGATATGATGTGGTCATCCTCGACATCAAGATGCCAGGCGGAATGGACGGGATTGAAACCCTTCGGGAGATCAAACACATCCAGCCGCTGGTGGAAGTGCTCCTGCTCACCGGCCACGCCTCGGTGGAAACCAGCATCGAA
>CBFCZJ010000373.1:0-3842 GCA_965602445.1 uncultured Desulfobacterales bacterium
GATTTGATCAGGCTGTTTTTTCCCATACAAACCCCTTTGAATTTAGAAAAAGTTTGGCATATAATAGACGGATAAGACTGCCGATTTAAACTTTTTATGCATATCGGATCGGTCCCATTTTGTAAACATAAAATCGCCTGCATGATTTTATGAAGATTTCACCCCGCGAAACGACGATAAAGGATCGATTGTGGACGGCAAACTGAAAAAAATGGAGGCGATCCTGGCGTCGTACCCGGGGCTGCTGGTCGCCTTTTCCGGCGGGGTCGACTCGACCCTGTTGCTGGCCGCGGCTCGGGAGGTGCTCGGAGACCGGGTGGAGGCGGCAACCTCGATGTCACCGGTTCATTCTCGGTGCGAAAGCGAAAATGCGGAGAAACTGGCGGCAGCCCTCGGCGTCGTGCATCACTGGATTTTTACCGATGAAATGGCCCTTCCGGCTTTTTTGACGAACCCCGAAAATCGGTGCTACATCTGCAAGCAGCATCTGTTTTCCCGGATGCGCGAACTGGCGGCCGGCAGGGGCATCGAGACCGTTGCCCATGGCGCCAATGCCGATGACCTTAACGATTACAGACCCGGCTTTCTTGCAGCCCGGGAAGCGGGCATCGTCGCCCCGCTGGTGGAGGCGGGGTTGAAAAAGGCGGAGATCCGCGAATTGGCCCGGAAAATGGGACTTCCCAACTGGAACCGGCCGGCAGATGCCTGCCTGGCCACCCGCGTTCCCTATGGGGTGTTGCTGTCGCCGGCGCTTCTTCAGCGCATCGAGCAGGCCGAATCGGTGCTGGCCGACAAGGGCATTGACAGATGCCGCGTGCGGGTGCATGGAAACATCGCCCGGATCGAAGTGGCGCCGGAGCAGTTCGATCGGGTGATGTCCGCCGAGGTTCGCCTGCCGCTGATCGCGGCGCTTCGCAAACTTGGATTCGATCATGTCTCCCTGGACCTGGAAGGCTACCGCATGGGAAGCATGAATCGCTCGCTATAATCCTTTTTATTTGTATTGGGAGTTTGCCATGAAAGACATTTTGAAAAATGCCGGCGTCGAAGGGGAACTGAGCGGCGCGTATTGTGGAAGCTGGCTTCCCTGCAACCAGGGGGCAGTGAACAGCGTCTCTCCGGTAACCGGTGAGGTGATCGGCACCGCTTACGGGGCCGGCCCCAAGGAAGTTGAGACCGTCGTCGAAAGGGCGGTGGAGGCATTTTCGACTTGGCAGATGGTTCCCGCGCCCAAGCGGGGGGAGATCGTCCGGCAGATCGGCCTTGCTCTTCGGAAGAACAAGAAAGTGCTCGGCGCCCTGGTCAGCCTCGAGACCGGCAAGATCCGGGCCGAGGGCGAGGGAGAAGTGCAGGAGATGATCGACATGGCCGACTTTGCCGTCGGCCAGTCCCGGATGCTTTACGGGCTTGGCATGCACAGCGAGCGGCCCGGCCATCGGATGTACGAGCAGTGGCACCCCCTTGGGCCGGTGGGCGTGATTACCGCCTTTAACTTTCCGGTGGCGGTCTGGTCATGGAACGCCATGATCGCGCTGGTCGCGGGCGACACGGTGATTTGGAAGCCCTCATCCAAGGCATTTTTGTGCGCGGCAGCGGTCACGAAAATCGCCGCTGAAGTACTCGAACAAAACAATTGCCCGGCCGGGGTGGTCAATTTGCTGATCGGAGACCGCAAGAGCGTCGGAACACCCCTGGTGGAAAACCCGAATGTTCCGCTGATTTCAGCCACCGGCAGCGTGGCCATGGGCCGCCGGATCGCCCAGGTGGTGGCCGGTCGACTCGGAAGAACGATTCTGGAGCTGGGCGGGAACAACGGCATCGTCGTCACTCCCAGCGCAGACCTGGATCTGACCGCGCGGGCGATTGTTTTCGGTGCCGTGGGCACGGCAGGCCAGCGCTGTACCACCACAAGGCGCATCATCGTGCACCAGGACGTATACGATCGGCTGAAGGACGCCCTGATCGGCGCCTACCGTCAAGTCCGCATCGGGGATCCACTGGCCGAGGAGACCCTCATGGGGCCGCTGATCGACACCGCGGCGGTGGTCGATATGATGGACGCCCTGAATCGAATCGAGAGCCAGGGCGGAGAAATCCTTTATGGCGGCAAGGTGCTCTCCGGCGGGATTTACGATACCGGCACCTATGTGACGCCCTGCATCTGCCGGGCCGACGCCCAGATGCCGGTGGTGGCCGAAGAGACATTTGCCCCGATCCTGTATCTGATTCCGTACCGCGATTTTGACGAGGCCGTTTCGATTCACAACGGAGTCCCCCAGGGGCTTTCGTCGGCGATTTTTACCAACGACCTGCAAGAATCCGAGACATTTCTCAGCCACAGGGGAAGCGACTGCGGCATCGCCAATGTCAACATCGGCACCTCCGGGGCCGAGATCGGAGGGGCCTTCGGCGGGGAAAAGGAAACCGGAGGCGGCCGAGAGGCCGGATCCGATGCGTGGAAGGCCTACATGCGGCGCCAGACCTGCACCATCAACTGGTCCGGAGAGCTGCCTCTGGCCCAGGGGATCGAATTTAATATATAAAATCGCTGGCGCGATTTTATTGGAGTTTCGCTTCGCGAAACATGACTCCAATGGCAGCGAAAGCAAATTATCCATTCTGCGGCAATATTAGCATTGAATGATGATCGTTTCGTCAAAGTTGAGAGTACAGAAAGTGGGAAACAAATGAACAATGAGGGATGGAATCCCGGTAAACTTTTGGAAGTCAGCGGCGCCTACTGGCAGACGTGCACGCTTCATGCCGCAGTCAAGCTCGATCTCTTCACCGAACTGGGTGGTCTTTCCCTGAACGCCGATCAACTGGCGCAGAGCAAGGATCTGGATTCCCGCGCCCTGGCCATGCTCCTGGACGCCCTGGCTGCCATGGGACTGCTGGTGAAATCCGGCGATCGATACGCCAACACCACTGCCTCCCTTGTCTTTCTGTCAAAAGAATCCGACGATTACTTGGGGCACATGATTCTTCATCACCACCACCTGGTGGAATCCTGGTCTCGGCTGGACGAATCGGTGAAAAGCGGAAAACCGGTGCGCACCCGAACCTCCTTTTCAGACGGCGAGCGCCGGGAGAGCTTTCTGATGGGGATGTACAACAATGCCATGCTGCTCGCCCCGCAGCTGGTGCCCCAGATCGATCTTTCCGGCCGGCGTCATCTGCTCGACATGGGCGGAGGGCCGGCTACATATGCCATTCATTTTTGCCGGCACAACCCGGGGCTCACTGCCACAGTGTTCGACCTGCCGACCACCCGCCCGTTTGCCGAAAAGATCATCGCCTCCTTCTCCCTGGAAGACCGGATCGACTTTCAGCCCGGAAGCTACCTCAAGGACCCGGTGCCAGGCACCTATGATGCCGCCTGGCTGTCTCACATCCTCCACGGGGAGGGTCCCGGGGCCTGCCGGATGCTCATCGAAAAGGCCGCAGCAGCGCTTACGCCCGGCGGCCTGATCCTGATCCATGAATTCATCTTAGACGACACCCGGGACCGCCCGCTGTTTCCGGCCCTGTTTTCCCTCAACATGCTGCTGGGAACCGATTCGGGAAAGGCATACAGCGAGGGGGAGATCCGGAATATGCTCGAAGAGGCCGGCATCACTGACATTCAAAGACACCCCTTTCGGGGTCCGACCGATTCGGGGATCATCTTCGGAACCCGGTAAGAAAACTTCACCGCAGAGGCGCCGAGAACGCAGAGAAATGCTTTCTATATACAAAATTTTTCTCTATGCCTTCGGATGAAACTTCGCTCGAAGCCGTGGTTTTTCGTAGGGCACGGCGTCCCTGCCGTGCCGATGTGAACGGCACAGAGGCCGTTCACT
>CBFCZJ010000374.1:0-3833 GCA_965602445.1 uncultured Desulfobacterales bacterium
GGCCACGCTCCGTCGTGGCCGGCATTTGTGCATCACCGGCAACACGGACGCGACAGAGCGCGTCCCTCCACCGGCAGAGACTCCGGCAAAAGTTTCACCTTTGATCAATCTGGACACTCCGGCGGCCAGCGGCAAGGCTTATGTGAAACTAGGCCAAAATGGCATAGTTTTACCCTTGATCAAACTGGTCGGCGCAGCCGGCCAGAGGCGGCGCTCGTATGAAACTTCACCCGGCATCGGCTGGTTGGGACTACCGGCCGGCTTTGCCGCAGCCGACCGCGTCCAGGGCCGCCGACACACCCATCAGGGAAAACTCCGTGGAGGTCTGCTGCCCCATCAGGTCTGTGTAGTCGAAGCGGATCCAGGCACCGGCCCGCATCCTGCGCAGAAGCCTTTTTACGACCGCATCCTCGGTCACCGTGTATATTTGACGCGGTTTTTCTTCCTCTCTTGAAATTATCCCCTCAAGCCGAATTCCAGGATTTCCGTCGACCCGCGCCCTCATCTCGCGGTTCAGGTCCACGAACCGAAACGCGGAATACAGGGTGATTGTGCAGCCTGAGGCCTGTCCTCTGCGGATCACCCGGAGCTGGAAATCCGGAACCTTTCGATTTGAATACAGGTATCCTTGGGGGCGGCAGTACGCCGCTCCACTTTCTTCGATGACCGCCAACCAGTCTTTAAATTTCTGCCGGACCGGTTCGGCTTCCGCAGGCACCGGTCGAAAATACAGGACAACCATCAACCCGGCCGCCAACAGGCAAAGCAGGCCGCCGTTTGCTCGCATCCGGCGCACCGGTTTGGTCGAAAACGCCGGCGCCCAGCGCCTATGCCTTGTCGGCATCGTCCGGCTCCTTGCGCAGATACAGGGTCTGCGTCGGGTAAGCAAATTCGATTCCTTCTTCTTCAAAGCGCTGGTAGATCTTCAGATTGATGGCCTGTTGGATGTCCATGTAAATATTGTAGTCCGGGCTCAGGATCCAGTAGACGACTTCAAAGTTGAGCGAATGGGCACCGTAATCCCTGAAATGGGCCCGGTCGAAGCGCACCGTCTCGCGCTCTTCGATGATCTGGCGGATCATCCGGGGAATTTTTTCAAGCTGATCATACGGCGTCTGGTAGACGACGCCCAGGGTAAACACCACCCGGCGCTCGTACATCCGCTTGTAATTTCGGATCCGGCTCTTGAGAAGATCGGTGTTGGAGAAAACGAGCTGCTCGCCGGAAAGGCTCCGGATGCGCGTCGTCTTGAGCCCCACGTGCTCCACCGTCCCCATAAGGTCGCCCACGATGATGAAATCGCCGATGACAAAGGGCTTGTCCAGGACAATGGAAAACGAAGCGAACAGGTCGCCGAGAACGTTCTGGACAGCCAGGGCAACGGCAATGCCGCCAACCCCGAGGCCGGCGACCAGTGCGGTGACGTCGACGCCCATGTTGGCCAGGGCCACCAGAAGGACAAAGCCCCATAGCAAAATCCGACCGATGAAGGCGACGGCGGCGAAGGTGGTCACTGCGCCGGCATCGGTGTCGATCTTCCGGATGCGGTACCGGCTCAGCCAGAAACCGATGCCCTCCGATCCCAGCAGCCCGATCTGAATCAAAACGATGATGCCTACCACCTTGGACAGCAGTCCGGTAAACGCCGGCGGCAAATCGATCGCCAGCGATCCGATATAGACGGCGACGGCCAGCAGAAATATGCGCTTGATCCGCCCAAACAAACGGGATACCAGGTCTTCCCATTCCCCGCCTCTGTCTTCGGCGCCCCCTTGTAATTTTCGGATCAGCAGCCGTTTTGCCAGGATCGCCGCAAAAAAAACGACCACCGCCAACGCCACGGCAATCAGCCACTGCTGGACCGACGCTCCGTAAACCGACCTATCCAACCATGCCAGAACCTGGTTATTCATAAAAAAACCTTTCCTTATGCTTTTCTCTGCGGACTCGGCGCCTTGAGCGAAGCGGGCGGTGACATCATGACAATCCCTATAACCACGCAGGTCCAAGCTTCAAGATTGACGACTTCGTAAAAAGTCCGAATTTCCCTTTTTCGTCATTCCCGCGCAGGCGGGAATCCAGTATTTTCTAATACTTATAAAGGCCAAATCAAGCGCGACGAAGGTTTCGGGGACTTTTTACGATTTCATCAAGTTTGTTTTTTCAAGGCAAAGGACCGGTCGATTTTCGATTTGGCCTGCATCAAGACCAACTCGAAAAGCCCTAGTTTTCCCCGTGCCCTGGCAAGCTTCAGTGCCGATCGGACCATGTCCTTCGGGACTTTTGGCTGCTCCGGGTCGGGCTTCCGGACCAGCGACAGGGGTCCGGAAGGACAGGTGGTAACGCACAAGCCGCAGCCGATGCACCGGTCTTCATCGATGACGGGCCGGTCCTCTTCCATCCGGATCGCATCCATCTGGCATCGATCCACGCACACTTCGCAGCCCTGGCAGAGGCCGGGCTCAGCGGCGGCGGTAAAGGCGCTGACGACATAGTCGACCGGCCGCGGGAGGGTCTTCAAATTGCGAAGCACGGCACAGCAGCAGCCGCAGCACATGCAGATGTTCGCCGCCCGCTGGGCGTTGCTGGGCTGAAGAACGAGGCCGGATTCTTCCGCCATCTGAAGGATGTCGATGATCTCCCGGGCTTCTACCGGACGGCCGAGTCCGTTTTCCAGGTAGTAGTCGGCGGCCGTTCCAAAGGTCACGCAAGTTTCTTCCGGCTTGTCGCAAGGCTTTCCGGCAACGGCCATTTCCCTGCGGCAGATACAGGGGGCGACAGCCGCTTTCCGATGCCTCCCAACCAGTTCCTCTGCCTTTTCGTAGGGCATGACATGAAGATCTGCGGTAATGCTTCGGCCCACCGGGATGGTCCGAAGCTGAGGAACCTTCCAGGCCTCTGGAAGCAGGTGGGGAATGTATTCGTGCATGTCCCGGACGAATTCCGGATTCAGGTCGTTGAGATGAAACTCCCAAATTCCGACGACGAACTGGGCGGCCATGTAGCGCCGCTGCCCATCGGGGGAAACAATCCGAAAGATCAGCCCCTTGCGGGCCATCTCTTCAAGGCGGAGTCCGGCCATATCCGCGTCGAGACCGGCACGGCGAGCCACTATTTCCGCCGTCTCGGGGATCAAGGTCAGGTGAACGGCCCAAGAAGCTTCCTCCAGGCTGAACAGCCGCCGCAAAATCCTCAGCTCCACACCGGAATCGGTGGAGGGAAATCCGCCGGGCAAATCGTCTAGATGATGCGCCAAGCGACGGTAGGTGTCGATGCTCACGCCGGTTTTCTCCGATACGGGTTCAGATTGCAGGAGGGACCGAGTCTTCTGCACGGTCTCGTTTACAGCACGTCGGCAAAGGCGTCTGCTCTATAATTTCGCGATACGCGAAACTTTTATAAAATCGCGGCTGCGATTTTATCAGCACTGGATACCCCCGCCCGAGTAACAGTCGACTCGATTCCGCCACAGATCGTCGTCGAGAACGCAAATGTCTCCAAACTCGTCCCGGGTGGCGATCACCTTTCCGAAATTTTCCGGCGGAAGACTGCAGGCGTCTCCGGACCATTCGGCAAAATTGGGTTTTGCGGAGATGAACGTCTCGAAGCGTTCGGCATCGACGTTCACACTGCAGTGCATGTCGGGGATCACGATCAAGTCGTCATTTTTTTTCTCATCGTGGACAAAATAGGCCAGCATGACTACTCCTTTCGGTTTCGGTGGTCGGTGTTCCGCGTTCTTTGTTTCGTCTTTGTTTTTGTGTTTGGTTTATGAGTTATGTTAGGTATCTTTTGGGGCGAGTTCGTATACCGGCAGCGAATTATCCATTTTG
>CBFCZJ010000375.1:0-3811 GCA_965602445.1 uncultured Desulfobacterales bacterium
GTCATTGCCGCACAATCGCTGCTGCTTCGCACCCGGCAAGGCTTCTGGCACCGGATCGGAGAGGATCGATGGCACAGCAAGGAGGGAAAACGGCTGCTCGGAGACGACCGGCTTTTGCGACTCTCCGAGCTTATCGAACCGGGACGGCAGGTGGGGGTGTGTTTCTCACGGCCGGAGCGGCTCTACCCGCTGCTGCTTCACCGGCCTGAACTGCAGATCGTTCCGGTATCCGGAGAAACGACGCCGGCAAAAATACGTGCTCAAGGCATCGAGTATCTGTTGTATCTCGACACGCTTCCGGACAAGAGCGTCATCGGCTCCGGGTTGCGTCAGCTTTGGAGGCCGGCAGATGGAAAGGCACTGCCAGGGGCCCTCTTTTTTCTGCCCGGAGAAGGCCATGTGCATGCTTCGGCAAGGTTTTATCGTGAACCGGCGCGGATCCCCCGGCAAAAGATCTCAAAGCCGATATCGAGGGTCGGCTTCAGGTAGTCTTTTCGTTCGTCGACGATCTTTTTGCTCTCTTCCCAGAGTACGATTCCGGAAAACACCGACCAGAGGATGTCGGCCAGCGCCACGGGGTTTCGGTCGATGAAACAGCCCTCATCGATTCCTTCCTGGAAAAAGACAGTGATAATGCCGAGGGCCTTCTGGGAAAGCGTCTTGATTTCGTCCATCAGCTCCGTCGAAAGGTTCTTGAGGGTTTCGCTCGACTGAAGGTGGAACATGTTGATGATCGTAAGCGGATCGAAGGTATACACATCGTAGAGGGCTTCGGTCAGGGGCTTGAGCTTTTCTTCGGTCGTCAGGTTTTTTTCTTTTTTCAGGTGTTCGAGCCGAATCAGCAGGTAGTGCAAAACCCGCAGGGACAAGGAAGCGTATAGCTCGTCCTTGTTCTTGAAATACAGATACAGCGTCCCCGGACTTAATTCCGCCTCCCGGGCAATGTCCTCCATGGTGGCGCGGTTGAACCCCCGGGTGGAAAACACCCGCTTGGCCGCAACCATGATCTGCTGGCGCCGACGCTCCTTTTCCTTTTCTTTTCTTTCCTGAATTCCCATAATTTTCACTAGATTTATTGAATCCGGTTTACGGTGAAAGGGTCGTATAATGAATATCACCATTGGGGTCAAGACAAATCGTATCTGAACAGAACGCCCCATTTTTCTTGCAGGTGTGCACAGAAAACTGGGCATTTTTCGGCTGAAAATCCAAGGGGAACAATACCATTTCAGCCCGGATTGAAATCCGGCTTCGAAAAGCGGCAATATTTCAAACGGTTTCGACGTGCCTTCCAGAAAAAAAGGGGCTGGGATCAGGCCAAAATATTTGGCACAATGCTTGCTTTTGTTTGGGTGGCTTCGGCAAGCATCGGCAACTCGGCAAAAGCAATAAAGGCGGCAGGGAAAACCGGAAATGGGCAGACGCGGCAGGCGACCTCGCTTCGGTCTTCGCTGTCGGTTTTCGTTATTTTTACACAAATTTGTTATAGTTGTATGTGATTGACATCTATGATATGCACTTTTAGCCAAGGGGTGGTCTACCGACGGGCATAAGGCCTGAATCCCCTGCGCGCATCGGGATTCAAGGTGTTTTTGCGCCCGCAGATTAGGCTTTTCCCTTGTCCGGGCCGTATTGAGGTGTCGGAACATGACCGAGCCAAAAAAATCGTCCAATGTCATCCCGATTGATGCCAGGGAAGCCGTCGATCCCCCCAAGTCCATCACCCGCCGGCAGTTGATCAACCGGCTCAACTTCATCAACTTCCAGGACGGCACCATCAGCGCCGTTTTTCAGCACAGCGCCAACCGAAGGAATATCTCGATAGGCGTCAAACCGCAGCCCTGCTGCGACGAACATCTGAAGTGTTTTTGGGAAAAACCCGAATCGATTCTGCCGCGCCTGGATTTTTATGCCTTTTCCCACCTCACCCTCGATGCGACAGGCCGGGAGATTCGATTCGTGCCGGAGCTGGTCGACATCGACCAAACCGGGATGCTGTTTCGATTGCAAGACAACGGCATCGAAAGCATCCGGCAAAATGACACCGACCTGCCATGCCACGGCATCCAAGCCCAACTCTTCCAGCACGGCGCCCACTTTCGAGGCAGGCTCCGCCGGTTCAATGCCGCCCGCTTTGTCGTGGAACTGACCGCGCCCCCTCCTCAAACGTTTCAATGGATTCAAAACGAAAGTCCGGTTCACGTCATCTTCAACAACAACGACGAGACCCTGTATACCGGCGAATGTAAACTCATCGATCAACGAATCGAAGGATCCCGAGGCATATTCACCCTCGAGCCGAACGCCGATCGGTTTCGCCGCTTTGAACACCGCGAGTTTCGAAGCGAACGCCACAGGCTGGTTCCTTCTCCCCACCTTTTTTTCAGGCACCCTTTTTCCGGTGCGCTCACCCAGTGCACGGTGATGGATGTTTCCGGCGCCGGCTTCTGCGTGGAGGAAGTCTCCTTTGAATCGACTCTGCCGGCGGGCCTAATCCTTCCTTCGGTGAAGCTCGATTTTGCCGGCATGTTCCAATTCTCCTGCAAAGTCCAGGTGGTTTACCGGAACCCGCGGGGTGAGGATGAAAACTATAGGAGCGGAAAAGTTTTCTGCGGGCTTGCCATCCTGGATATTCACATCGATGACCACACCAAACTGATGGCGCTGATCAACCATGCCGACAATCAGAACTGCTATGTCTGCAACCAGGTGGACCTCGACGCCCTGTGGGACTTCTTTTTCGAAACCGGTTTTATCTATCCTGAAAAATACGTCTTTCTGCGCGAAAACAAGGACCGGATCAAGCGCACCTATGAAAAGCTTTACAACCAGCCGTCGACCATCGCCCGGCACTTCACCTATCAGGAAGGGGCGAGGATCCTCGGACATATCGCCATGCTCCGGTTCTACCAGAATGCCTGGATGATCCACCACCATGCGGGCAACACGGCGGTTTCCCCCCGGGCGGGCCTGGAAGTGCTCAGACAAATCGGTCACTTTGGCTATAACTGCCACCGCCTCCACGCCATTCACATGGACTACCTGATCTGCTATTTCCGGCCGGAAAACAAATTCCCGGCCCGGGTCTTCGGACGCATCGCGAAAAACATCGGACATCCCAAGGGCTGTTCCATGGACTGTTTCGCCTACTACCATTATCAGAAAAAATCCTCGGGTCAGCGTCAGCTGCCCCCCGGCTGGGACCTCGAAGAAACCGGAGCCGAAGACCTGGAGATCCTCGGCAGCTTCTACGAGGAACGGTCCGGCGGATTGATGATCGATGCCATAGACCTGCAACCCCAAAAATTGGGAATGTCACGCTTGAGCGAAGAATATCACCGGCTCGGTTTTCGGCGGGAGCGCTATGTTTTTTCCCTGAAAAAAAACGGCCTGGTCAGGGCCCTGATCATGGCCAATCAGTCCAATGTCGGAATGAATCTTTCCGATTTGACCAGTGCGATCAACATTATCGCCATAGAGCCGGAGGCCCTGACTATAGAGGTTCTTGACCGAACCCTTCACCACGTGGCCGAACTTTATGATTTGGCTGAAATCCCTGTGCTGATATACCCAGACAGGTGCCCGGAGAATCTTAAAATTTCTGCCGAAAAGCGATATAATCTTTGGATTATGAAAATCAGCTTCTCGGATCACTATTTCCGTCAGCTGAATCGGATGCTCAAGTTCGTCAAATAACCGCCCACAGGGCTTCTCCGGCGATAGGGACTTTTATTTTGACGATAAACGACAAAAATCCTCTTTATAACAGTCGAATTGTCGACACCTACCTCAAATTTCTCAAGAGGCAGTA
>CBFCZJ010000376.1:0-3804 GCA_965602445.1 uncultured Desulfobacterales bacterium
CAGACGGGCCAGCTTTTCCTGCGCCTCGGTCAGGGCGCGGGTCTTGTCGGCAATCGCCTGCTTCATCAGGGAGAAGGCCTCGCCCAGGTCATTGAATTCGATGATGTGCGAGGGGCGCGGTGCGGTGCCGGAAAAATCCAGGTTCTGAATGCGTAGGGCGTCCTCAGCCAATGCCTGCACGGACACGGACAGGCCGCGGGCGAAAAACACGGAAACGATCAGAAAAACCGCAAGGCAGGCAAGGGCCAGGATCACCACCTCCACCTGAAGGGCGTGGATATGACCCGTGAAGTCTGCGGTCGGCGCCATTACCGCGATGCCGATGGACTGGTTGCCGCTCGTTTTCCATTCGGTCGGATGCAGCATCATTTCGACGCCGTCCTGCTCGGTAACGATCAGACCCTGGCCCGTGCCGGCGCCTTCGCTCCAGAGTCTTGTCAGCGCGCGAATCATCGGATGGTCGATCTCCCCAAGAGGCGTCAGGGGTCCTCGATCGGGCGCAAGGCGGGGCGTCATGGCCAGCGCATGCAGCATGCTGTCGAAGATCACCATGCCGCCGGCCGGCGAAACGACCTGATTCTTCACGAAATCGTCGAGCCCAGCCAGGGTGATATCCACCCCGAACACGCCGTTGGTGAAGCGTTTGGACGCCGTAATCCCCGGCTGCGCAAGTGAGTGAAATACATAGGGCTGCGACAATTCGGCCCCGTCATCCTTTTTGGCCGCTTCATACCAGGGACGCCTGCGGGGGTCGTAAGCGGGCTGTGCATCGGTGGCGACCCCCAGCCGGGCCTGTTCCTGGTCCAGAAACGACCATCGCTGGATCCGGGCCGGGCCTTGCCCGGAGACGGCCCGAACGATCCAGCGGGTCCCGGCCGGCGCGTCATGGGCGGCGACAATGAGGCTGTCGCCGCGAGTGGCGATCACCTGGAAAAAATCGCCGTTTTCCAGGCCATAGTAGAGGGAATACAGCGACGGGCTTTCGTCGAGAGCGGTGAACATGAACGGGAGGATCGGAGCGTCGAGTCCATGGCCTTTCACCGGGTTCAAACCCTGCTGGGCCGCCCCCAACCTTGCCAGACCGAGTGTCCAGCCCATCTGGTTGTCGATCCGCTCGTACAAAAGGTCTGCGACTGCGCTGAAAAGCTGGCCGGCCGTTTCCTCGGCCACCCGGCTGCTCACCAGGTAGAGGCTGCTCACAATCGCCGCCGTCAAAGCGACGATGATCACTAAAATGGTCATCGCGATGCTGACCTGAAATCGAACCTTGAAAGCCATCGGCTGCCCCTTGGTTCAGGTGAAATCCTATTGCCATACACAATATCACAGATGCACGGCCGGCCATAGGGGCGGCCTGCAACCGCAGGGGAAATTGTCACAAGACGGACCGGAGCTGCACAGCAGCAGGCCATTGAGGCGATCCAGGCTTATCACCCAGGCCTGGATCGCCTCTCAGTTGACCCATTTAAAAGCGGTAAGGAGGCACTGCCGGAATGGCTTGGAAAGGAGGCAGCGAAATGGAGGTGTCGTTTCTGGATTTGAGAAAAAATCCGGGCAAGCTCCTCGAAGCCCTCAAGCGAAGAGAAGGGATCACGCTTTTTCGGCGCGGCAAGGCGGTTGCCAGGGTTCTACCGTTGAACGGCAGCAAACAAATCTCCGCGGTCGATCACCCGGCTTTCGGCATGTGGGCCGATCGTCTCGATCTAACGGATCCCGTCGAAGCGGTCCGCAAAATCCGAATTTGACAATTTATGATTATGACAATATCGTTAAAGCACATATTGACGGAGGAACCTCTTATGCTCATCACCATTGACAAGCGCGGCAGCATCAACCTGCCACTGGCCGTTCGCCGGGAACTCGGCCTGGAGCAGGGAACGTACCTGGATCTCAGCGTGGAACCCGGCGGCAGGATCTGCCTACACCCGGTTGCCATTTACCGGACGGTGCGACTCGATGACCAAGGGCTCGCGAAGTTGGAAGAGGCACGCAAAAGCGGTACTGCAGACCTGCCGGAGTGGCTGTGCAGGGAAATGAAGAATGCCGAAGCTGATTCCGACAAATAAGTTTTTGTCGGACCTGGAGGCCCTGGGCAGGCAGGCCCCTGTGCGGAAAAAAATTGCCAGAACTCTTGGCTTTCTCGAAACCAACCCTCTGCACCCCGGCCTTCACCTGGAGCGCATCGTCAACGACCCAACTGCCTGGTCGATTCGGATCGACCGAAAATTCCGCATCGCTTTAGACCCCGAAGCCTATTTGCCGTCGGGAAATCCGGACTGGACGGCAGGCATCGTTCTGCTGCGCATCCTGTCCCATGACGACCTGTACCGACATCCCAGGTAGTGTCAATCCTCGGACCCTTCGAGATCTGGGGAAAATGGTAAAATTTCAGGTTCGTTTTTGAACCTGAAATTTTACAGCACCTTGAGCATGAGGGGAATGGCCACGGCGGTGCCGAGCATGGAGCCGACATTGGTGAAGACCACCACCAGCAAAATCCGGGTGACTTTGTTTTTCCAGAATCCCTTGAAGGAGAGGATGTCTTCTGAAAGGGACTCGAAATCGCGCACCCGCGGCTTGCGGGAAAACGCCTCCACCAGGCCCGAGACCCAGCCGGCGGCGATCATCGGGTTGAGCGAGGTCAGGGGGGCGGCCAGCACGGAGGAGACGATGGTCAGGGGATGGGCCAACGCGACCACGGCGCCGACGCCGGCCAGGACGCCGTTGGCCAGGATCCACCATCCAAGCATGTTTTTGCCGGAGTGCATTCCGCCATGCAAAAACCCGTAGCCGAACAGGATCAGGATCAAGCCTGGAACCAGCCACTTGAGGGAGCTCGACAGCCATGAGCGGGGCGGAAGACTCTCCAGGGATGAAAGATCCGTCTCCTGTCCCCAGTGCCGCCGGATGCCGGCCAGGTGCCCGGCGCCGACCACCGCCACCACTTTGTCGCCCGGTGCGGTCCGGATCTTTTCGGCCAGGTATTGGTCCCGCTCGTCGATGAGAATCCTCTTGAGCTCCGGCAAAGATCTGCCCACCTCGGTCAGCACCGAGGCCAGGATGTCCTCCTGCTTCAGCCGTTCGATGTCCTCCTCGCTGATGTCGTCCACCTCGCCCAAGGAAAACAGAAGCTGAAAGAGGAGCTTGACCTTCCCCCACAGGGAAAGAGCCCGCCAGGTCCGCGTCAGGGTGATCCGGATGTCCCGGTCGGCCAGGTGGACGCCGGCGCCGATCTCGTCGGCCGCGTCCATGGCCGCGATCATCTCCTGTCCGGGCTGGATGTCGAGCTTCTTTGCGATTCGGCGTTGAAACGAGGCCAGCAGGAGGTTCATGAACAGAAGCGTGGCCTTGCGCTGGCGGATCACCTTGACGATGTCGGTGTCGAGCCAGTTCTCCTTTTGACGGATGGCCTGGTGGCGGGAGGGGCACAGCTCGACTGCGACCGTATCGGGGCGCTCTTCGTCGATCACCGCCAGGACGCGCTCCACGCTTTCTTTGGAAACGTGCGCCGTGCCGACAAGGACGACCTCCTTGTCTTCCCAGGCGAGCCGGTGCACCATGTTGTCACGGTCGGTCATCTATACTAAAATCGCTTTCCTTTGTGAGCAACGGCCGCGCGACTCAACGGCATCTGAATCAGAAACAAAATACTTTAAGTATTCCAGGAGTTGTGTCAATGCAAGGACATTCGGCGCAATGGGTCGGAAGCGGGGATGGAATCCAGGCTTGCCGCTGGCGCAGCGTTCAGGGTTCGGGGTTTACGTCTTCGCGCTGCGCGCTTCGCCGCACAGGCAGGGTTCAGGG
>CBFCZJ010000377.1:0-3792 GCA_965602445.1 uncultured Desulfobacterales bacterium
GGAACCCCTCCCTCTTTCTTTGGACCGGAATGTTGAAGAACCTACAAGGTAGACGAACTTTTTTAACGAAGTTATGAACAAATTAACGGCAAAGGTTTTTCCTGTCAAGACTATTTTTCAACCTGCCGGACATTTTTTTCCAGCACGCCCGGCATCAGGTCGCTGCCGAACACGAACAGGGGATTGGCATGATAGACCGTGGCGGCCACGTCGCGGTTCCACGGCTTGAAGGAATAGTAATACATCACATTGGTCTCCCGGAGGGTGAACATCCTCGCCGGCAGCCGGATGAATACCCCCTTGTCGTTGTAATCCCGGTTAAACTCCGCCTGAAAGTCGTCGGTGTCGGTAAAGCTGTACCAGGCGCCGACCTCCAGGCCGGAGTCCTGGTAGGTCCGCTTGGCCTCGAACCGCCATCCGGTATCGCTCCCCAGAAACCGCCCGTATTGTGCCCGGAGGGTCATGTCGATGTCAAACGGGGCAAACCGAAAGTAGGCGTTTCCCAGGATGGTGTAGTAGTCCTCGTCGTCGTACAGCTCCACGGCGGTGCCGGGAACCCGTTTTCTCACCCAGTCCGACTCCACGCCCAGGGCGATGTTTCCTTTGCCTAGAAACGCCAGCAGTTCTCCTCCGGCGCCGGCATACATCGGCTCCAGATAACCGGTGGTGACCCGGCCGAACACCCGGTCGCTCAACCGCAGGGTCTGATCGTAGACCAGGCTGTCCAGGGAAGAGTCGTCGCCCAGGTATTTCCAGGAGTCGCTTCGCACCGCATCCGGCGGTGGGATGTTGCTCGACTCGACGTTCGACACAAAGGGGATCATGTAGGACGCCTGGAAGGCGGACCCTTTCCACAGCTCCGCCTGCACCCACGGCTTGAGCCCCGCCCGGTACTGGAACACCCCTGAGGGATCGTTCAGGTAGGTGTCGAATTCGGGCTTGATGCCCCAGTCGTAATCCAGCCGCCAGGTATCTCCGGCGGCGGCCATGATCCGCCGGCCGGCAAGGTATCCGGAAGAAACCGTCTCCACCTTGAGCAGCTCGGCGAAAATGTCCGGCCGCATTTTGCCCAGCAGGTAGTCGTCGAAATGCCCGGGCCGGATCGAAATGCGCGACATGGGCATGCGCCGTTTGGTGATCACCGCTTCGATCCGCTCGATCCCGGCCGGCGCGTGGGCGAGCAGCACCCGCAGCACCCGGCCGGCGGCCTTCTGGTTGGAGACGTACTTGGCGTTGGCAAATTCGGCGGTCAGAAACCGGCCGTCGGTGAACACCGCCACCTGTCTGAATCCGAGCTGTTGGATCTCTTTGCGGATGGCCTCCACCCGGGATTGGGCGGTTTCCTCTGTAAAGGGCGGCGCTTCGCCGGTCTTCCACACCGGCGGGTCCGGCTGCTTGGGCAGAATCGATTTTCCCAGCATCAGGTTGAAATGACCGCTGAACCCGAAAGTGTCGCCGCGCTGCCAGGACAGCCCCACCTCGAATCCATCGAACACCTCGATCCGGGCGCCGATGTTGACGGGCCAGTCCGCCCCTTCGGGTACCGGTTGCTCGTTGGTGGTCCCCAGCCTCGGATCTTTCTCATAATCGATGGGGTTGTATTCCACCATGAGGTTGACCCGCTCGTGGACCGCCCATTCGATGCCGCCAAAGGGGCCGGCGCTTTCCAGGCCCTGCCTCGACAATACGGCCAGGGCCCGGTCCCCGGCTTCGGTGGCCCCCTCGCCCAGTCTGCCCGTGCCCACCCCTACCGTGAAATCGAACGGGCCCAGCCGCTTGCTGGCCACCAGGTACTCGGCCGGAAACAGCCGGGTGCCGATGGCATCCTGGATGCCCACGGCCAGGGCCGGAAAGCTGTCCGTCTCGCGCAGGAGCTGAAACTTGAGGTCGACGGCCTTGTCTTTGTAGTCGCCGAACGCCCCATCCCCAAGATTTGTCGGTCTATCTTCTATTTCCGTGTACCGGCCGGTGATCTCCAGCCGCGGCAGCACCCCCATGCCCACCGTGTACCAGATGAACGGGTCGGCCTGGCCGTAGCCGAGCCGGAACACCCCGTCTTCCAGGATCCGGGCGTTGGGAATTTCGTACAGGCCGGTGCCGCCCCAGTTGGCCGCGCCGATGAAGGGGCGGTCGGTGGCAAAAGCAGGAGTTGCGAGAACCAGGAAAAGACAGAGGACAGACAGCGCTGCGCGAGCTGCTAAGCTGCTGAGCTGCTGAGCTGCTGAGAGAAAACCGGATGTCGGATGTCGGAGGTCAGATGTCAGAGAAGGGCCGGAGATCGGAGGTCGGGTGTCAGCTCCGCCTCTGACCGCGCCGGAATTCAAAGTTCCAAGTTCAAAATTCAAGATTGCCGCTGGCGCGTCCTTGCTTGGAATTTGGTGCTTGGAATTTGGATATTGTTTGAGATTTGGCGCTTGTGATTTGGAAATTTTCTTCCCTGTCGCATTGGCCTTAGACCGAATCAGACAAAGCACAGGATTGAGGAATGAGAGCTGAGAACTAGGCATCAACAGGAGGGTCCGGATTGGCCGCTTCGCGGCATTCGAGGTTTACCCCGCTTCCGTCTTCGCTCTCCGAGCTACGCCGGACAAGCCGCGGGGATTCAAGGTTTACCCCGCTGCGCGGGGATTCAAGGTTCAAAGTTCAATATTCAAGATTGACGACTTCGTAAAAAGTGCCCGAAGCGTCATTCCGGGCTTGATAAGCCTGCCCCGGACTCGATCCGGGGGAATCCAGAACTTATTGAAATCAATGGATTCCCGCTTTCGCGGGAATGACGAAAAAAGAAAAATTCGGACTTTTTACGAACCCATCAAGCTTGCTATATTTCAAGATTCACCGGCAGGAATTCTATCGGAAGGTTCTTTGGCCCTTTTCTGACCTCCGACATCCGACATCCGACATCTGGCTTTATTCTCCGACCTCTGTCCTCTGTCATCTGTCCTCTGTCCCTACCCTCCCACCAACCGGGCCGGGACACCCAGGTCATCGGCAGCGCGGTAGAGGGCCTTGTCCGCTGTTACAATTTCGCACCCTTCGGCAGATGCAATGGCCAAATGCAGGGCATCGAGGGTTCTCAAAGGGGTGGCGAAAAGCCCCAACCAGCCCCGGGCCAGGCGCCAGTGGTGATTTTCCACGGGAATCATCTTGTACAGATTTGCATCCACATGGGAGGAGAACTTGGCCAAAATTCGATTGCCGTCGGCCTTTCCGATCTCGCCGGCCCTGACTTTTCGGGCCACTGCCGAAAAAAGTTCCACTTCGGTCAACCCGCTCAAGGCGGGGCTGGTCTCGTCGCGGAGCAGCGTTTGAACCTGCTTGCTTAGCGGCTCGGGGCAGTAATAGGCGACCAGTGCACTGGTGTCCACGTAACGCATCAATACCGTTCCCGGTTTCGCCCGTCGATCACCGTTTGACTGAGCCAATCCCCCTTGACGGAAATCGTGTCCCTGAATGCCGTCAGGTCCGGAAGCCGCTTTTCCGAGCCGGCCACAGGAACGAGGCGAGCCACTTTCTTGCCCCGACGCAAAATCATGATTTCCTCCCCCTTCTGGGTTCGATCCAGAAGGGCACTGATTTTCGACCGGGCTTCCTTGACGCTGACTTCCATAATTCCGCGCCTCCCGAGGAGTGGTATTTTGGGTGCAGAAAGTGTACACCTACAATAGAATATGTACACCTATAAGTCAACTGTCCAATGCGCATTGTTTCAAATTCAAAGCTCCAAATCCCAAAGCTTGATGAAATCGTAAAAAGTCCCCGAAACCTTCGCCGCGCTTGATCTGGTCTTTA
>CBFCZJ010000378.1:0-3781 GCA_965602445.1 uncultured Desulfobacterales bacterium
CGATAATGAACCAGCGGCCTAAAGCCCATTTTTGAGAACCGAATCCCTGTTCGGTTTTACGGCCACTTGGCTCCGAGTTTTTCGCGTTTTCCGGGACGATACCCCTCCACACTCATATCGACCTTAGATTCGTACATAGACCCGTTATTTTTCTGACTACTGACATCCGACATCTGACTTCGGGCTTATGCTCCATGCCCTATGCCCCCCCTACGCGCCCTCATAGGTCACCCGGTAGCCGTTTTCTCCATCGGAGGCCACGCTGCGCACCGGATTCAGGAACAGGTCGGTTTCCTGGCTGGTCATGACGGCAAACCCGTAGTGCCGGTTCTGGTATTTCAGGCGGCGGTCTGCCTGTTTTGAGGCGTCGACGAACAGCCGGTGGTCGGCCAGGCGCTTTTCGATTCGTGCGGCGGCGGCCTCCGGCATTGTCTGGACGCCTTTTGCAATGGTCCCGGCCAAGGAGTCGTCTGTTTCGAAGCCGATGCTGCTGCGGCCTGCGGCCATGGCGGCCAGCATGGTGCTGCCGGTCCCCAGGAACGGGTCGAGCACCCGGTCCTTTTTCACGGAAAACATGGAAATCAGCCGGTAGGGGAGCTCCAGGGGAAACGCAGCGCTTCGATCTCTTTTGCCGGCATTTTTCAGGCGCTGTCCGGCGCCCCGAAGCTCCATCCATACATCGGAAAACCATCGGTTTCGCTCTTCCCAGAAATACGCGCTTTGCCGGCGCAGCATTTTTTCTTCCGGCAGGGAAAACCGGCGTTTTCCTTGCTTGCGCACCACGATGATGGTTTCATGCTCGAGGGTGACATAGGCACCTGCCGGCAGCATTCCCGATCCCATGAACTTGGTCGGTGAGTTCGTCGGCTTTCGCCACAAAATGACCGGAAGGGGGCAAAAGCCGATCTGCTGCAGAGCCCGTAGAATGCGGATGTGGTTCGGATAGAGGCTGAACCGGCTGCCGACGGTCCGGACGGCGTCGCCCACGTTGACGCAGACAAAACCGCCCGGGCTTATGAGCCGCCAGAGCTCTTGCCAGACCGGATCGAGAAGCCGGTGCATGGCATCGAACGCGGCGGGGCCGTTGCCGGCGTCCAGCGCGGCTGCGACCTCCGGATCGAGGGATTGAAAATGCGAATCCCACATGGCGATCATCGGATAGGGCGGAGAGGTGACGACCAGCGAAATGCTTTCATCGGGGATTACCGCCATCCGGGCGGCGTCTTCATAAAAAATTCGATGCCGGGTTTCCACCCCTAAACCCAGGAAAACATGGCGGTGCCGATGATCAGCCAGATGATGCCGAACAACCGGAAGGTCTGATCAGAGGCCTGGGTCAGAAACCAGTCCCTGAGTTTTTCGTAAAGCCCTTTGGGGTTGAACCAGATGAACGTCCCCTTGGCCAGCGAAATAATCCCGAGCAGGACAATGAAACCGGCCATGCGGCTGTCAAATGCCGCAACGATCAGCAGCACCCCGATCAATGCTGCTGCGACGGCGACCAGTTTCTGGCTCCCGCCTTCGAGAATCCCGGTGGTGTAGCGGCGCGTATCTTCGGTATACAGAACCAGAAGCGCCCCGCCGGCCACCAGCAAAAAACTGAACAGATATAGAAACCACGCCATGCAAACCTCCTTCAGGTGAGAGTCACCCCAATCTTCCGCGCTCCTCGATAGGCATAGATAATCCCGGCAAGGACGGATCTTGGCACCCTTGGCCGCTGCCGGATGACGTGCCTCAGGGGTTTGGAAACAATAATGAAAGCGGCCGGGAGTGTCAAGAAACATGGAGGCGTGCAAACCGGCCCCAGCGTGTCATCTGAAAAAACCACCGCCGTGATGATAGAAAGGCATCGTCTTCGGTCTTGCGCAGGGCGGCGTATATTTGACATAGTAAAATTACTGGAGCAATTCTGACAATCCCTATAAAACGTGGATGTTGAAATGAAACGAGATACTTACTGTTGCCCGGGCTCGATGGGAGGATTCATTTTCGCCAACTTCAGGCGGCTCGTGCATCAACCGCTTTTGGCGCTTCATCGGTCAGGGCTCCGGTTTTGCCGCAGGTCATGACCACGGATGCCATGACAACGCCGCTCCTGTCCAAATCCCGCTTTCTGGCCGGCCTTCAGTGCCCGCTTCGGCTATGGTACCAGTGTTTTCGCCGGGAGCTGGCCGCCCCGGTCTCGGCTGCCCAGCAGGCGATCTTCGAGATGGGGCGACAGGTGGGGATTCTGGCCACCGAACGCTATCCTGCCGGGGTGCCGATTGTCGAAGACTTTCGCCGCCACGCCGACGCCGAGAAGGCGACCCGCGCGGCCATGGCCGACCCCGAGGTGTCTGCCGTCTTCGAGGCCGCCTTTACCGCGGACCGCGTGCGGGTTCGGGTCGACATTCTCCAACGAGCCGGAAACGGCGGGTGGAATCTCATCGAGGTCAAGTCCTCCACCGGGGTCAAGGAAGAACACCTGTTCGACACAGGCATCCAGACGCGGATCCTTCAAGAGGCCGGGGTGAAGCTGGCCAGCGCCGGTTTGATGCACATCAACCGCGACTATGTCTACGAAGGAGGCCCCCGGGACCTGTTTTGCCTGTTCACCCTGGCGGATCTTACCGATGAAGTCGCCCGCCTGCAGGAGGAGATCGGAATGCGGCTCGAAGCGCTGCAGCAGGTCGTGAGCCGTCCCGATCCGCCCGAAGTAGTCCCCTCCAGGCACTGCCTGACGCCATACCGGTGCGAGTTCTGGGAGCACTGCACCCGGAGCATGCCCGAGCACTGGATCATGACCCTGCCTGGCATCAATGCGGAGCGGTTCGATGCGCTCTCATCCATGGGCGTGGTGGAGATTTCCGAAGTGCCCGATACCGCGCCCGTGTCGGCGATTCAGCAGCGAGTGGTCGACTGCGTCCGGCAAAACCGGGAGTATGTTTCAGAAGGCCTCGGTGCGGCGCTTTCCCATGTCGATTTTCCCCTTCATTTTCTCGATTTCGAAACCGCAGCGCCGGCGGTTCCGGTGCTTGCAGGGACCCGCCCATTCGAAATGATCCCGTTTCAGTGGTCGGACCACGTGCTGACAGAAGACGGCCGGCTCGAACACCTTGATTTTTTGAGCACCGGCGGAGACGATCCGCGGCCGGCCTTTATCGATTCCCTGCTCTGCACCTTGGGGGCTGCCGGGACGATCTTTATCTACTCGCCATACGAAAAGACCGTGCTCAACCACCTGGCGCTTCGTTTTTCCGAGCGGGTTCAGGAGATGGCGGGCGTGATCGACCGGTTCACGGACCTTTGGGCCGTCATCCGCCGGCATTACTACCACCCGGCTTTTCACGGCTCGTTTTCCCTGAAGGCGGTGCTTCCGGTGCTGGTGCCGGAGATGGGCTACAGCCACCTGGCCGTGCAAGACGGTACGCAGGCCTCCTTTGCCTACCTTCGGATGATCGACCCGGAAACACAGCAGAAGGAAAAGCGCGCCATCGCAGAGAATTTGCGCACCTACTGCGGCCAGGATACCCTGGCCATGGTCCGGATCCGGGAGGTGCTGCTCGAAAAAGCACGAAATCCGAATTTCGAAAAGTGACCCAATGACAAAAATGGAAACAAACCGGTTGGGCAACTTTTTTGTGATGATCGTTCTGCTGTCGATCTTCGGTGCTCCCGTGGCCACGCCTGCCGCGGCGCAGCCCGGACGCTTTTTTTTCAGCGGCGACGGAAATATTCAGCTAATCGGAGAGAAAAACGGCGAAGCGTTTTCCGGCCGGTATCGAACCGCAGAAGGAGA
>CBFCZJ010000379.1:0-3770 GCA_965602445.1 uncultured Desulfobacterales bacterium
CCTCGCCCCCTTTGCTGTCATCCCCTTCACAGGCCCCGGCCGGCCTCGAAGCCTTGGTGAACCGCATCGAAGGCTTTTCCCAGGCGGTGGGCGTCGCCCACGATTTGAAAGGGAATCCGTTTTTTTTCAACCAGGGACTGCAGCGGATTCCAGGACGCTGCGCCCAGAGCCAGCACCAGCGAATCGGCAGAGATCTCTTCAGCGGCGTCTCCGGCCACGATCCGGACCCCGCTATCGGTGATCTGTTCGACCCTGGCACCGGTCCGGACGGCCACCCCGCATTGCTTCAGGTGCTGGAGCATGGCCCAGCGGGTGCTCTTGCCGATATCGGCGCCGATTCGATCGATCATCTCCACCAGGACCACTTCCTTGGTTCCTCGAACACAAAGATCGTACAGATCCTCGGCAGCTTCGGCCCGGTTGACAAGAAGAAATTTCACCGCTTCGGCCGTCAAGGTCCCTTTTGCGGCGAGGAAAAGGGCGGTCTCCACACCCACGGCGCCGCCACCGACCACGACCACTTTTTGACCCGTCCGGCAGCGGCCGCCGAGCACATCCCACGCCTGAAACACATGAGGAAGATCGGCACCGGGCACATCCGGCGTAACGGGGCGAGCGCCGGTGGCCAGGATCACGGCATCGGGATGCTCGGTGTCGAGCACGTCATCGTCGACCGACCGGTTCAACACGACGCCCACGTTTCGAACATTGAGCTGCCGGGCCAGGTCTTCGGCCAGCTGGGCGAATTCACCCCGGCCCGGAGGAGCGGCGGCCAGGTGAAGCTGGCCGCCGAGCCGGCCGCCGGCCTCATATAAGACCACCTCGTGCCCCCGGTCTGCGGCGGCAGCCGCCGCGCTCATTCCGGCAGGCCCGCCGCCGGCCACCCGCACCTTGATGGGATGCGGCGCTTTTTTAACAGCAGCTTCCCTTTCCCGCCCGGCCTGAGGATTACACAGGCAAGCCACCGGCTTTAATTCGAACAGGTGATCGAAGCAGCCCTGGGCGCAGCCGATGCAGTGAACGATCTCCGTCTCCCGACCGGCGGCGGCCTTTTCCGGCAGGTAGGGGTCCGCGATCAGGCTTCTTCCCATGGCCACCATGTCACAAAGACCGTCTTCCATCATCTGCCGGGCAACCGCCGGATCGTTGATCCGGTGGCTGGCGATCACCGGAACGTTCACCCGCTCCTTGACGCTTCGGGCCAGGTAGCCGAAGACCCCCCGGGGCACCTCGGAGACGATCTGAGGCACCCTGGCCTCATGCCACCCCACGTTGATGCAAAGCGCGTCGACCCCCGCCCCGACCAGAATCTCTGCAAACCGGCCCAGATCCCGGCGGCCCTGGCCTTGGGGCATGAAATCGTTTCCGTTCATGCGGACGACGACCGGATATTCCGGACCGACCACCTTCCGGACCGACGCGATGACTTGCCGGGCAAACCGGGTCCGGTTTTCAAAACCGCCGCCGTAGTCGTCGGTTCTAAGGTTGGTCAGGGGGGATAGAAACTCGCTGATGAGATAGCCGGTGCCGCAGAGCACTTCGACGGCGTCGAAGCCGGCCCGCTTAACTCGCCCGGCGGCCCGGCCAAAGGAGGCCACCACCTCGGCGATCTCCTCTACGCTCAGCTCCCGGGGGGTTTCCCTGGTCAGCCGGGAAGCGACCGCAGACGGCGCCACCGGCTGTTTTCCGTCCAGAAAAAAGCTGAAGTTGTATCTTCCGGCATGGTTGAGCTGAACCGCAGACTTTGCGTCGTGGCGGCCGATGGCTGAAGCCAGTTCCGACAGCCCCGGGAGGAACTCGTCTTTGTGGGCGCCGATATTCAGCGAGGAGCCGGAAAGATCGTCCACGGTGGCAAATCCGACCGCGATCATGCCGGCGCCCCCTTTTGCCCGCTCCTCGTAGAATTCGACGAGCCGGGGGGTGACCTTGAAATTTTCTGCCATGTTCAGGTGCATGGCGGGCATGACAATGCGGTTTTTCACCGCCATCCGGTTGATCCGGATCGGTTCGAACAGGGGATCGGTCATGATCGAAAGCCTCCTTTGGCTGTTGCGGTTTTCCTCGTGAGCATTACCTTGAACAGTCGCGTATAATATCAAATTAGGCAATCTGCAACCTCGGAGGCCCCATGAACGATCGCCCGATCTTGGTGACCGGCGCCACCGGCTACATCGGCGGGCGCCTCGTGCCGAAACTCCTGCAAGAGGGCTGCCGCGTTCGGGCCATGGGCCGCTCCATGGCCAAGCTGTCCTGCCGTCCCTGGAGCCGACACGAACACATCGAACTTGTCGAAGGAGACGTGCTCGATGCCGACGCCATGGAGCGGGCGGCCGACGGCTGTCGTGCGGCTTTTTATCTGGTCCACTCCATGATCGCCGCCAAGGGAAAGTTTGCCGACGCCGACCGCACCGGCGCCCGGAACATGGTGCGGGCCGCGGCCGAAGGCGGGCTTTCACAGATCATTTACCTGGGGGGCCTCGGCGAGGTCACCGACCGCCGGATGAGCCATCACTTGAGGTCCCGCCACGAGGTGGGAGAAATCCTCTCTGCAGGGCCGGTGCCGGCCACGGTGCTGCGGGCTGCCATGATCATCGGGTCGGGAAGCGCCTCCTTTGAGATGCTCCGCTACCTGGTCGAAAGACTCCCGGTGATGATCACCCCGAAGTGGGTCGACTCCCCGGTTCAGCCGATCGCCGTGGGCAACGTCCTGGAGTACCTTTCCGGCTGTTTAAAAACGGAATCGGTCAAAGGGCAGACCTTTGACATCGGCGGACCGGAGGTGCTCACCTACCGGGATTTGATCGCCACCTTTGCCCAAGAAGCCGGGCTGCCCCGGCGCCGGGTCATCGGGGTGCCGGTGCTCACCCCCACCTTGAGCGCCTACTGGATCCACCTGGTGACCCCGGTGCCGGCGGCCATCGCCATGCCCCTGACCGAAGGGCTGGGAGGGCCGGTGATCTGCCTGGAAAACCGGATCCGGCAAATCATCCCCCAGGAGCTGACCGGCTGCCGGGAGGCGATCCGCACCGCCCTTGAGCGAGTCCGCCAGGCCCAGATCGACACCTGCTGGATGGACGCCGGTGCGGTTGCCCCTCCGGAATGGGCCGCATGCGGAGACGCCGACTGGGCAGGGGGAACCATTATGGAGTGCGGCTACCGGGCCCGCATCCAGGCCCGCCCCGAACAAGTCTGGGAGCCGATCCGGCGCATCGGCGGCGACACCGGCTGGTACTATGGAAACGGCCTGTGGGCGCTTCGCGGCTGGATGGACCGGTTTGCCGGCGGCATCGGACTGCGGCGGGGGCGGCGCCATCCAACAAACCTTCGGCCGGGAGACGCGCTGGATTTTTGGCGGGTGCTCGAAGTGGACCCGCCTAGAAAACTGCGCCTCCTTGCCGAAATGAAGCTTCCGGGCGAGGCGATGCTCGAATTTCGGATCGAACCGGCCGGAGACGGCCAGATCGGTTTGACGATGCTCTCGCGGTTTCTTCCCCGGGGCTTGTTCGGTCTGGCCTACTGGTACGGGCTGTATCCGTTTCACCAGTGGATCTTTTCCGGGATGCTGCGCAGAATCGCCAACTCGGCAAACGGTCCGATCACCGGCGGACCCGAGCGGTTCACCCCCAAACTGCATACAACCTGCGCCCTGCCGGATCGAACACCTTGACGACGCCGAATCGATGACGAAGGTCTACAAACAAGTCTGAAACAAAAACCGTAGGCCGATTTGTTTTTGTCATTGGAGAATTCGTATTTATTATTTGTTTCGG
>CBFCZJ010000380.1:0-3756 GCA_965602445.1 uncultured Desulfobacterales bacterium
ACCGTCCTGGCCGCCAAGGACCGGGTGACCGGCCACAATCCCCTGGCGGCGGTCTACACGGTGCACAGCTACCATCAGAAGCTCAAGGAAAATGCCTAAAATGCCTAAAATGGAGGAGGCGAGACGCGCCGCGCCGAAATACAAATCATCGGTATGAGATGTTTTTCAGTCATGATCTCCGGTTTTTCCGGAAATCATGGCTCATGCGCGGAAAATGCATGGCCATGGCAAATTCCCGCTGAAAGCCCGGATGGGTCGTCAGCTCCACGGTTTCAAGGGCTTCTGCGAGCGCCGCCGCCTTTCTTCTCATGCCTTCATTGAGCAGCGCCAGTCTGGCGCCGTCTCCGGCGGCATTGCCCACCGCATGGACATCTTGGGGGGAGATTTCCGGAAGCAGACCAATGGCCAGGGCCGAAACCGGATCGATCACGCTGCCGAAGGCGCCCGCCAGAAGCACACGGTCCACCCGTTCGATGCCGGATTCGGCCATCAGAAGCCTTGCGGCGGCTTGGATGGCGCCTTTGGCCATCTGCACCGCCCGGATGTCGTCCTGGCTGATCTCGACATTCCGGCCGCCGGCGCTTTCGGCGGCGGGCGCAATCACAAACGCGATGTCGTTGTTCGTGCGCTTCAGCCGAGGGCAAGAAGTTTCACGGTTCAAAGCGCCGTTTTTTTTCATGATGCCGGATGTCAGCATTTGGGCTGCGGCGTCGATGACGCCCGAACCGCAGATCCCGGCGGCCTGCACCGGCCTGTCCGCCGCCGCACCGATGACCGCATATTCCACCGCCAGCGTCTCCGGATCGATCCATACCCGTTCCACGGCGCCCGGCGCCGCCCGCATGCCGCAGGAGAGGGTGGCCCCTTCCAGGGCCGGGCCCGTGGCGCACGAAGCGCACAGGAGCCGTCCGCCGGCGGCCAGCACGATTTCCCCGTTGGTCCCGACGTCGATGACCAGGACCGTCTCTTTTGAGGGATCCAGATCCACGGCCAACAGGACCCCGACCGTGTCGGCGCCGATAAATCCCGAAACTGCTGGCAGCATGTGAATCCATGCACCGGGCGCGATGCGGATCCCTATGTCCCGGGCCTTGAGGTCGATGCCGCAGGCGGCCACCGGTGCGAAGGGGGATCGGCCGAGCCCGGAAGGATCAAGCCCTAAAAAAAGGTGGTGCATGCAGGTGTTGGCCACACAGGTCATGTCCGCCACCGAATCGGAGGCGATGCCTGCCTCGGAGCAGACTGCGGCGATCATCCGGTTGACGGTGTTCACCACTGATTGCTGCAGTTCCTGCTGCCGTGCTTTTCCTTCGGCGGCATAAGCGATCCGGGAGATCACATCCTCTCCGCAGGAGATCTGGGGGTTGACTTCCGAGGCGGTGGCCAGCACCGCACCGGTCTGAAGATCGCACAGATAGGCGGCCAGGGTCGTGGTGCCGATGTCGAGAGCGACGCCGGTCAGGGGGCTGCCTGCCGGGTCTGCCAGGGCGATGCATTCGCCGTTCTTGCGAAGCACTGCTGCGGTTTCTTTTTCACGGGACAGGGTGTCGGGCAGGGTTTTGAGCATTGCCGCGTCCGGATGAAGGCGGACATGTTCGGTTTCGGGTGCCAACTGCCGCGCCAGGCGCTCCCAGTCCGGTGAAGGGTCCTCCAGGTCTGCGGCGGGCACCTTCACCCGTATGACTCGGACGACAGGATCCGGGGTGACGGATCCGGCGCCTGGGTCTTTGCGGATGACCTGACGGCCGCTTCGACTTTCCTTCGGCACTTCGAAAGCGGCATCGGCTGCAATATGGCACTGGCAGGCCAGACGCCATCCATGTCGCAGCGCTTCTTCGGAGAGAAAAGCCTCTTCTTGCTGCGTCGGCGGGGTGAGCGCGGCGGCCGAATCTCCTGCTCCGGCAGGATCCAGCCACCGGACTCGGCACTTGCCGCACTTTCCCTGGCCGCCGCAGACGCTTTGCAGGTCTGCGCCCATACGCCGAGCGGCTTGATCGACGCGGGTTCCGTGGTCAACGGTTCCCCGCATTCCTTCGGGAAGAAACCGAACCTGAAGTTTTTTCTTCGGTTTATCCATTCTCTTCTGGGGCTTTTTTGTTCACATGCCGGCTGCCCGCTTTCCGGTCGGCCGTTTCCGGGGAAAGAAACCGGATCAGGATCTGGGCCGGTCTTGCCGCCCCGACCTCGGCTTCGATGGCGCGCAAAACTCCCGTGAGCACCGGGCACGACCGGTGGCGCAGCGTTTTCACGGCGCTTTGCCACAGATGCGATTCAAAAGGACGCGGCCCCAGGCATTTTCGCCAGTCGACTCGACAGATCTCCCTGCCCCATTTGGCGGCGGCATCGCACTCGCTGGAAACGGTGATTCCCACCTGCACGGAGTCCTCCAGGTGGGCCGCAATCCGGGTGGAAAACCCGCAGGAGCCGTCGACGATTTCCACCACCTTCACTGCCGATTTCCTTTCAAATTTGATTTTCTCCCCGCTGCTTTCAGCGGGGAGAAAATCAAATTTAGCTGAAAATTCTTAGTAAAGCGAAAGTGCGGTGTTTCAGACCGTTGGGGCTGAAACAAAACTTTTGTAATACCCTGTCCCGCTTCCGGCGGGACTGCAAGGATAGAAATTTTAGTCTTTCGACCCAGAGCGACATCGTCGCGTCATATAAGATCATTTCTCGATGTTATTTTTTGTAGCTGCCGAATTCATCCAGGGCTTTTTTCATCAGATACACATGGTATCCCGGCGTTTCCGGAGAGACTTCGCACCCCGAACTGAGCATAAAGCCCCTCGGTGCTTTTTTCCCTTTTTCGATGGTTTCCTTACAGCGCACAGTAATCTGCTCCGGACGGCCGGTCAGAAGAAGCGATGGATCGACGTTTCCGATGATTACGGCCTTGGACCCCAACGTTTCGATGGCCATGTCGATGTCGATTTCTTCTCCGAAGCTGCACAGTCCGGGCTCGCCCATGGGGATCTTCGCCCAGTGGGGCAGATTGGCGTTCTGGTCGCCGCAGATATGATACAAGATGTGGCGGACCCCCATGGCCAGGATCTTTTCGGCTGTCTCGGTCAGATAGGGCAGGACGAATTGCTCGAACTGCCGCGGAGAGATGATCAGGTTGGCGGACAAGGGCTCCCAGAATTGGGGGATGACCTTTTCGGCGCCGAATACATCGACCCAGTGTCCGACGATGTCGATGACGTGGTCGGTCGCCAGCCGAAGAATGCGATGGGCGGTGTCGGGCTTTTTTAGCATCCACCGGCACAACTTTTCCACCGCGCAGATGTTGCCGGCGACGGTGAAGTTTCCCCCGAGCACCACGGAGATCGGGACACCGTGCTTTTGCTGGAGTTTTGAAAATTCCATCGCAATGGGCAGGCATCCGGCGGTTTTCGGGTCGGGAAGCGAAAGACCGTCGATATCGGATTCTGTCTTGACCGGAAACATCTTGTGCGCCGGGGCCTGTTGGTAGCTTCCCGACGGCATTTCCACCTCGCCGCCGAATTCCCAGGTGCCGTAGGAGGCATAGCCGTAGATCGGTCCCCAGTCGACGCCGTATTGCTCGAATGTCTTTAACTGGGCGTCGAAGCTTTTTTGCGCGTCACTGTAAATGGTTGCGATGGGCCGGCCGAGATTCTTGGCGCAAAACCCCAGGATGAAGGGAAAATGCGGCACCCGATCCACCTTCTCTTCGGCCAGGATCGCCTCGATCCGCTCTTTGGAGGTCATCTTTTTCATAAAACCGTTTCCTGTATA
>CBFCZJ010000381.1:0-3749 GCA_965602445.1 uncultured Desulfobacterales bacterium
TTCACTACATCGGCAGAGGCTTCGGGGGAAGTTTCAGTATTGATCAAACTAACCGGCTTCGGCGGTCAGCGGCGGGGCTTATGTGAAACTTCGACCGAGGCCGGCGGCAATAACCGACCTGCCCCCGCCTTGGGTTTTGGAGGTTGGAGGGCCGCGCTCCGTCGTGGCCGGTATTGGGTCATTGCTGGCAACACGGACTTATTCTGCGCTCGTCCTGCTTGACCGGAAGGGCCGAATCGTTTAGTGTGACTATAAGAGCGACGGTGCCGTCTCCCCCCTTCGGCCCGGACCCGGCATGCAGGCCTTGATTTCTTCTCTGCAGCCTTCTTCCCTTTCGCCCTCGCCTGGATCGCCGACCTGAAGCGGCAGCGTCCGGAACATTCCTTACCTTTATCCAATCGCGGCAGCGATTTGATTCGGAGGGCGATCCCATGAAACCTGCAATGCTTCGTTCAGGCAAGGTCGTGACCATCGGGCCCGATGAAAGTATTCTCCAGGCAAAGGCCAGAATGACCTCCCACAACATCCGCCACCTTCCGGTGGTCGATGACGGCGATCGACTCGTGGGGATTCTCAGCGACAGGGATCTGAGAAGCGTCTTGCCCTACGGGATCAGACAGGCCGACGACGTGGAGCATCTCGGCCGGGAGCTTTCGACCATATCTGTTTCCGAGGTCATGACCCACGATCCCCACACCATTTCCGAGGCCTTCACGCTTCAAGACGCCTTGCTCCAGTTCCAGCGTTTCAATGTCGGCGCTTTCCCGGTGGTCGATGAAAAGAAGAAGGTGGTGGGCATTATTTCTTACCGGGACATGCTCAGGATGTTCATCGGTTTTCTCGGCGTGGAGCAGCCTGGCGTTTTTCTGGCGGTCACCACCGGCAACGATCCGCTTCTCATCCCGAAATTGATTAACCGGATCAGCGCTGAAAATATTCCGATTGCCAGTATGCTCGTCATTCGGCCATGGGAACAGGACCAAACGGCTATCTACATGTATTTGCTGACCAAGAATCTGGTGAGGATTCGAAAGATGGTCGAAGAAATGGGCGATTACACGCTGCTCAATCCGCTGAAGTGGTTCCTTCGGCAGTTCGATGAGGAGCCTTCCGATGTCGAAACAAGGACATAGACAAACCTCCATCCGATGAAAGCTCAAACTGAGTTGAAGATGATCTTTTGTTTTGGTCATTTGGTTATTGGAATTTCGGATTTGTTTCGAATTTCGATATTCGAATTTCGTGCTTCTTATTTTTCGCCGGAGGGGCAGAACGGTCTTGGAGTTCTGATCGAGAAGCGGAGAGGTTAGTTTGCATCTAAGGACAAAGAAGCGGGTAGGGACAAGCCATGCCGGAAAGATGGAAATCAAGGGTCCTTTCTCCGAAGCGGGTCATGGAAAAAATCCGGCCGGGCATGAGCATTTTCGTCGGATCCGGAGCCGCAGAGCCCAGAACCCTGATCCGGCATCTTCTGTCCTCGGATCGGGGATACCTCGAAGATCTGGATCTCATCCAGGTGCTCAGCTTCGGAGAGGCGGTCTCTCCTGAAGCCAGAAAAGCCCGCCACGTCCGGCTGAAGACCTTTTTTTCCGGGTGGCTGGCGGAAAACGCCATCTCCGACGGCTATGTGGATTTCATTCCCAGCCGTTTCATGCACATTCCGGCGCTGGTCCGATCCGGACAGGTTCACATCGACGTGTGCTTCGTGCAGGTGACACCCCCCAACACAGCCGGCTACTGCAGTCTGGGACCGGCTGTGGACGTGGCAAGAGACGCCATGGAGCAGGCGTCTTTGAGGGTCGCCGAGATCAATCCCGGCATTCCCTTCACCCAGGGAGACACGTTGGTCTCCCTGGGCGAATTCGATCTGCTGACGGTCACAGACCTTCCCCCTCTTTTTGTGGAAAGAAGCACACCCGGGCCGGTACTCGACAGGGTCGCATTCAACGCGGCGGCGCTGATCGAAGACGAATGTTGCGTGGCCTTTTCCGTGGGGCCTTTTTTCGAGGCGCTGGCGAAAAATCTCACCGGAAAGCAGCACCTGGGGATTCACTCCCCGTTTTTCACCGATGCACTCATGGACCTGATGAAAAGCGGGGCGGTGACCAACCGGCGCAAAGAGACGCATCGGGGAAAGGCGCTGACCTCCTATGCGGTCGGGACCGAAGCCCTTTTCCAGTGGCTGGATCAGAATCCATTCGTCGATTTTCAGGCCATCGACAAGGTGTACAACCCGTCTTTTATCGGCCGCAATCCATGCTTTGTGACGATTATTCCGGTCAGCCGGGTGGATCTGTACGGCCGGATCTGCCTCCAGGCCGGTGGCAGCAAGATGGTCATCGGCTCCGGTGAGGTGGCCGATTTTTTCGATGGGGCGGAAGCTTCCGTCAATGGCCGGGCGATTTTTACCCTCCCCAGCAGAGATCCGGAAGGCGGGCCCAACATCCTGCCGACCATTGCCGCCCAGCCGAACCAATTCAACCCGTACGAATCGGTCAACACCGTGGTCACCGAATACGGTGCCGCCCACCTGTCCGGGCACACGGTTCGGGAGCGGGCCCAGGCCCTCATCGAAATTGCGCACCCCGATGATCGACAGCACCTGGTCGAACAGGCCAAGAGGGTCAGAATTCTGTACCCGGACCAGATCTTCATCGCCGAAGGGGCAAAACTGTACCCGTCGGAAATCGACATTCGAAAGACGGTCAAAGAGGGGATCGAGGTGCGGTTTCGGCCGATCAAGCCCTCGGACGAAGAAGGAATGCGCCGCCTGTTTTACCGGTTTTCCGACGAGGCAGTATATGCGCGCTACTTTCACTCTGTCCGGGCCATGCCCCATGCCAAGATGCAGGCCTACGTCAATGTCGACTGGAATCGCGTGATGTCGATCGTGGGGCTCGTCGGAGAAGAAGGCCGGGGAGAGTTGATCGCAGAGGCCCGGTATATATCCATTCCCGGAACGAGAAGCGCCGAGGTGGTCTTTGTGGTGGATGAACGGTACCAGCGGCGCGGCATTGCCACCGAAATCTACCGACTCCTCGTGCGGCTGGCCGCGGAACGGGGAATTCGGGAGTTTGTCGCCGAGGTTCTCTTCTCCAATTCAGCCATGATGAAGGTGTTTCGAAAGGGGGGCCTGCCGGTCCGGGCCGTCCTGGAGGAGGGCACCTATCACATCGTCATTCCGATAATTGAATTGTAGAATTCGTCGTCGTCGTCGGTGCGCAGATCGGCATCGGTGATGCCCAGGATGTGGCCGTGGTACTCCTCGTCCAGCACCATGGTCAGCAGTTGGGCGTCGATGCTGCCCATGACCGGGGCATTGTGATGGGTCAGGTTGATTTCGTTGATGATTCCCTGAAACGATTCCAGGATGCCTTCTGCGATGATTCGGAGGCTGCTGTAGGTCATGTGAGCGCCGACGCGGATCAGGTTCAGCTTCTTTTTGTCTGTGAACATGGCCAATCTCCCTATCTTCTCCGGGCATCCTCCGCGGCCTTTTTGAGGGTCATAGTTCCGAGAAATTTTACTCCACGAATGGGGCAGTGTCGAGGGTTTTCTAAACGTTGCGCCCTTTGACCGCTGCAGCCGGCTGCGCAAAAAGGGTCTTTTGCGTCGGCCCATGCTTTGGTATATTGGGTTGGCCCTCATCAAATCGCTTTTGCGATTTGATGAAAAGGAACTTTTCACCGACCAATAGACTGAGATTCGAAAAGGGTAGATTGCATGCCATCAAAAGTGTTCATCGTATA
>CBFCZJ010000382.1:0-3695 GCA_965602445.1 uncultured Desulfobacterales bacterium
GAGAGTCATCCCTGTTCTCCACATCCGTGCCTTGTCTGAATCTTTCATCGCCCCCGGCCGCCGTCTTGAAATATGACGGCAGATTCCGGGCACGTCAAGAAGCGGTTCATCTGCGGACAGGTCTTCACGCGAAGGTGCCGGAGACGGTTGGCACTTCACAAAATCGTTCTTACTTAATATAGGAATTGCCAGAATTCCGTACGTTTTTCTGACAAGCGTTCTAAAAGCAGCGGATCGAAACGAAAGGAATGCCATGATGGAAAAAACACAGATCCTCATCGTGGGTCAGGGACCGGCCGGACTGTCTGCGGCCATCTATGCGGGCCGGGCAGGGATGAACACGCAGCTTTTCGGATGCGATCCGAAAGTGGCCGGAGACTACACCATCGACAACTATTTCGGCTTTCCCGAGCCCATCACCGGAAAAGAACTCATCGAGCGGGGTGCGGCCCAGGCCGAACGGTTCGGGGTAGAGATGCGCTGCGAACGGGTGCTGGCCATTCACCCCGAAGAAGGCGGATACCGGGTCAAAACCGAGGCCGACGAGACCGACACCTTCGCCGTGATCCTGGCAACCGGGGTGTCCAGGGTGAAGCCGGGAATCGAAAATCTCTCCGACTACGAGGGCCGCGGCGTATCCTACTGCGTGAGCTGCGACGGATTCTTCAACCGGGGAAAGAAGGTCTTTGTGGTCGGAGAGGGAGTGTTTGCCGCCAACCAGGCCCTGGAGCTGCTCACCTACACCCCGCACGTATCCGTCTGCACGCAGGAAAAACAGATGGACATCTCACCGGTGTTCATGCAGCAGCTGGAGGCCGCCGACATTCCCGTGATGAAGAAGAAGATCGTCGGCCTCGAAGGCGACGGGGGCCTGGAGCAGGTCGTGTTTTCAGACGGAAGCCGGGAAAACGCCGAGGGGCTGTTCGTGGCCATGGGCCAGGCCGGGGCCGCAGATTTTGCCGCCAGCCTCGGGTTGATGAAAAACGGCAGCTTCATCGAGGCCGATCACCGCCAACAGACCAACCTTGCCGGGGTCTTTGCCGCAGGCGACTGCGTGGGACGGTTCATGCAGATCAGCGTGGCGGTCGGCGAAGGGGCCGTGGCAGCCCGCTCGGCCATCGGGTATGTGAAAAAGCAAGGCGGGTTGTAAGGGCGCTTTGCGCCCTGCTGGGAGGCTGGGAGGCTGGGAGGCTGGGAAGCTCGGAAGCTGGGAGGCTGGGAGGCTGGGAGGCTAAAAAACTGCAAAGCGGGAGACCCGTTTCTGAACTGTTTGGCAGCGAATCGAAAGCCTGCAGAATTTGATCCTATTTTTCAGCTTTCTGGCTTCCTGGCATCCCAGCTTTCCAGCGCGTCGCAGGCGCCTGAGCGCCGCAGGCGCTTACGCCAGCATGATCCGGGCGTCGGCGATCACGCAGGCATCGGCGGTGCATATCACCGGATTGAGGTCGATCGATTCGATCCAGTCGGCGGCGGCCATGGCCAGTTCGGAGAAGACCACCAAGGTCTTGGCCAAGGCCGTTCGATCGACCGGGGCAGCCCCCCTGAACCCCTCTAAAAGCCTGCGGCCGGCAAGCGTCTTCATCATGGAAGCCGCGTCCTGGTCCGTCAGCGGCGCCATGCGGATCGCCACGTCCTGGTAAATCTCCACGCCGGTTCCCCCGATGCCGAGCAGTACCACCGGGCCGAACTGGTGGTCGATCTTGGCGCCGATGATCATCTCCACGCCGGAGACCATCTGTTCCACCAGCATGCCGTCAAAGCCGTCCATGGCCGAAAACCGGCCGAAGGCCTCCCGCAGGGCGGATTCATCCGCCAGATTCACCGCAACGCCGCCCACATCGGACTTGTGGACGATCCTGGCCGAAACCACCTTGGCGGCCACCGGATAGCCGATCTTAGCGGCCGCGGCAGCCGCGGCATCGGCGGTATCCGCGCAGGCAAAGTCCGGCACGGCCAGTCCGGCGTCCCGCAGCAGCTCCTTTGCCTGCGGCTCCATCACCCAGCCGGCCGCTCCGGCCTGCGCGAAGAGATCTTTCATCTTTTGCTTCAGCACGGATGGCATTTTTTCATGGCCTCCACCATGAGCACCGCTCCCTCGATGGAGGAGGAAACCGGCACCCGGTTGAGCTCGAATCCTTCGATGAGCATTCTGTATTTTTCCACGTGGGGGACGTACGCCACCACCGGCTTTCCCATCTGCTGGTGCACATGACTGAGCCTGGCCCCCAAATCTGAGGATATGCCCGGAGAATAGGGCAGGAGCAGGATGATGATCGAATCGACGTCCGGGGACTGGCCCAGACCGGAGACGGCGGCGGCAAAATCGTCGTCCACCGCAGAGCCGGTCAGATCGATCGGATTTTTCAAGGAAGCGATCGGGCGGACGCTGGGTGAAAGGCGCTCCCGGATCCGGCTTCGGATATCTTCTGAAATCTCCGGAACGGAAAGCCCCCGGCGGATGCAGGCATCCGTCGATAAGACGCCGTGGCCGCCGCTGACGGTGACGATGCCGACGCGGCCCCCGACGGGGTACATCGGGCAGCGGCTGAGCGCTTCGCAAAAAGAGACCATCTCGTATTCGTTGGCGGCCTCTACGATCCCATACTGGGCCAGCACCGACGAAAACACCCGGTAGTCTCCGGCCATGGATGCGGTGTGGCTCGAGACCGCCCGGCTGCCCTGGCTGCTTTTGCCGGCCTTCAACACGACCACGGGCTTGGCGCACGCCTTTGCCGCCTGAACGAACCTGCGCCCTTCCCCTTTGTCGAACCCTTCGATGTAAAAGGCGATCACGGTAGTGCTCTCATCCTGCTCGAGATAATTCAGCAGGTCCAGCTCGCGGACCAGGGCCTTGTTTCCGATGCTCACGCCCACAGACAGGCCCACCCCCTGACCGGCAAATTTCACCAGCTGATCCACCAGCACTCCCCCGCTCTGGCTGACCAGGGCCACGTTGCCCGACTCGGGCCGGACCAGGCGCTCACCGGGAAGAAAAAACGTATCGATCATCCGGGGGACATAGATCCCCAGGCAGTTGGGTCCGATAAAGGGAAACTTCGCCTGGCGGGCAGCGGCGACCATTCGCTCCTGGAGGTCTGAGCGGCCCCGTTCGGCGAAGCCCCCGGAGATGACCGTGGCACCGCCCACGCGGTGGGCGATGCACGATTCGAGAATGTCGGGGACGTAATCGGCGCGGGCGGCGATCACCGCCAGATCCACCGGCTCGGGAACCGCTGAAATGTCCTTGTATACTGTCTGGTTGCGCAGCTTTCCCCCCTTCGGGTTCACGGGAAAGACCTGAACCGGGTAGCGCAAATCGAGCTTGTCGTAGATGACGTTGGCCGGATGCATGGCATTGCTGTGGGAGACCCCGATCACCGCCACCGTCTTGGGCCTCAACAGGGCATTGAAGTCGAACATGGGTTGGTTTCCTTCTAGTAGCGCATGGGACGGAGCACGAATTTAGAATTTAGAATTTAGAATTTAGAATTGAAAATGAAGGTAAGCTGATTCGCGGGCAAGGTCAAACGAAATGACAACGGCGCATTGACACCGCCTCAGGCATCGGCTATTTCGGTCCACAGCCCGGAGCCGGCGAGCGGCGGCTCCCGTCTGAGCCCCGAGGCAGGGTGAATCTTCTGCTGCTATTCCTGCCACCTGGGACCGACCGGGCCGATGTTCAGGTAAAGAAAGCG
>CBFCZJ010000383.1:0-3677 GCA_965602445.1 uncultured Desulfobacterales bacterium
TGTCCCGCTGGGCCCGCATCACCTCCTGAATCCGTTCGTTGCCCCAGCGCGGCCAGCTGTGGGAGGCGAACATGACCTCGGCCTGCCGGCCGTATTTGTAAAGCGCCACGTTGATCTGCTTGGACCACTCCAGGGCGTCCCGCACCAGTGCGCCCCGCAGGGTGTAAATATTGTGGATCGTGGCCACGATGTTCTCGGCCGCCCAGAAGGCGTTGAAATCGGGAAACCAGGTATTCATCTCCGCCGGCGCCTCGGTGCCAGGTGTGTTCTGGAACTCCATGCGCACACCGTCGACCGTGAGCGTCTCGAAATCCTTTTTGATGATGACGTTCGGCGGGATAAGGCCCAGGTTTCCGGCGGCCGTGTTTTTACCGATCGACTGGTCGACATGCCCGAAGGGACTGCGCGGCAGCAAGACCCCATACTGAAAAAACAGCCGACGGCTCATCGCATTGCCGGCATAGACGTTCTCAGATACCGCATGGTCCATGAAACCGACCGGAGCGATGACCTTGACTTTGCCGCTGCGGACGTCGGCTTCGTCCACCACCCCGCGCACACCACCGAAGTGATCAGCATGGGAGTGGGAGTAGACCACTGCCACCACCGGGCGCTCGCCGAGCTTCTCGTTGACGAAATCGAGCGCCGCTTTGGCGGTCTCTTTGGCGGTCAGCGGGTCGAACACGATCCATCCAGTGTCGCCCCTGATGAAGCTGATGTTGGCCAGATCGAATCCACGCACCTGATAGATTCCGGGCGCCACCTCATACAGGCCGTAGTTCATGTTCAAAATGGCCTGCCGCTGCAGCGACGGATGGATACTGTCAAAATCCTTTCCGTCGAGCAGCCACTCGTAGCTGCCCATGTCCCAGGCGACATGACCCGCCTCGGCCTTGATCTGTTTGTAATCAGGCGCTGCGATAAATCCTTTTTTTTGCTCCTCGAAATCCCGTTGATCGTCGAATGGCAGGGTTTTTCTCCACTGGTTCTGCAATTCCACGGTGTACCGGGACGGCACCTTGCCTTTGGGATGGAAGTGATTCGTAGGATCGGTCGGGATCACACCGCCGCCGCCAGCGGCATAAGCCATGGAGGCGGATCCGAAAAAAATCGTAAAAACCCCCATCACCATCAGTTTTTTGAGTATGCTCATCGTGTCTTTCTCCTATTTACGTAGTACAATAAAAGCACGCTTATCAAAAAAAACGGCCGCCTCAATGGTGCCGATCTTTGTCATCCGCCAACTTTGCCGGGATACATGAATTGAATCGGAAGCGATTATAAGTTTGATACTGTCGGAAGGGTTGTCGATAACACTTTGGTTCTACTGCAAGGGAAAAATGCTCGGTTGGCAGGGGGATCCGGCTGAGGTGAACCGGATGGGGTGCGGTCTATCGGGCCCCGTGGGAGTGTGCCGCCTTCAGGGCGCCGGGGTGATGCCGGCCTTATCGGCCAGGCGGACCAGGTCGGCCAGGGAGTCCACCTCGAGCTTTTTCATGATGCGACCCCGGTGGATCTTGACGGTGTGCTCGGCGATGCCCAGATCAAAGGCGATCTGTTTGTTGAGGCGTCCGGAGACGACGTGCCGCAGCACTTCATGCTCCCGGGGGGAAAGGGTTTCGATTCGGCGCTGGGCGGCGGACGCCGCCGCAGATGTCTCTCGGGCATTGCGGCATTTCTTCATGGCAAGCACAATGGCAGCGATCAGGTCCTCGTCGTCGAAGGGTTTGGCCAGAAAATCGACGGCGCCGTTTTTCATGGCCTTTACCCCCATGGGCAGATCCCCGTGGCCGGTGATGAAAATGATCGGCAGGGGGCTGTCTCCGCGGCCGAGGGCATCCTGCAGGTCCAAGCCGCTCATCCCGGGCATCTTGATATCCGTGATGATGCAGCCGATGCCGCGGTGCGGCTTGTGAGCCAGAAAGGCGTCGGCACAGTCGAATGTCTCCACTCGGTAGCCAAGGGACCTGATCAGAAAAGACAGGCTCCGACGCACGGAAGCGTCGTCGTCCACCACAAAGCAGGTGGCGGATTGCTCATCCATTGTCCACCGGCGGCAGTTCGATGGTGAAGACGGCGCCGCGGTCCGGGTGGTTCTCGGCCCGGATGGTGCCGCCGATGTCCTCGACGATTCTCCAGCAAACCGCAAGACCCATTCCCATGCCATCCAGCCGGGTTGTAAAGAGCGGTTCGAACAGCTTGCCGATGTGGTCGGGCTCGATGCCGGGGCCGACGTCCCGAACGCTCACGATTATGTTGGGCCCCCTCTTGCGGGTTGCCAGGACCAGGCGGCGGTCACCGCTGCGGTTGGCGGTCATGGCCTGGGCGGCATTGATCATCAGATTCAACAAAACCTGCAAAAGCTGGGTCTTGCCGGCCATCACGGGCAAAAGCCCGCGATCGAGGTCGGTTTCGATCCGGACGCTGCGGTTGACGGCCTCCCCGTGGAAGATGGTGACCACCTCCGTCACCAGATCGTTGATATCCAGTCGTTCGGCGTCTGCCGGCCCTTTTTTGAGCATGGTGCGCATGCTGCTGATGATCGAAGCCGCCCGTTTGTCATCGACCACGATTTGATCGAGGATCTCTTGAAACAGGGCGGGTTCCGGATGCTCGGATTTCAGAAAGCGCAAGGCCGCCTGTGCGCTGCTGAGGATGGCCGCCAGGGGTTGGTTCAATTCGTGGGCCAAAGATCCCGCCAATTCGCCCAGGCGGGTCGAGCGCTCGATTCGCAGCAGCTCCCGGTAGCGGTTTTCGGCCTTGCGCACTTGAAGGGACAGGGCTTTCTGCCGCCGGTTGAGGACGACAAGATACGCAATCAGGGCCGATTGCAACGTCACGAAGACAAGCACCCCCAGAATGCCCCAGAAGTATTGCTCGAAAAAGGTGACCTGCCGGTTCAGGACGATACTGCCGGCCGGCAGGCGGCCTTCGGGAATCCCCCAGCGGTGGAGCTGCCGCCAATCGAATTGGTACTGAAGCAACCCTTCCCGGACCGGGGGAATTGCTGCTGGATCCTCTCCCCGCAAAATGCGCAGCGCGATCCGCCCGGCTTCAAGACCCACCTTTTGAAAACTGATGACATGACCGCCCACACCCCCCACGTCGACATTCGAGTCGAACAGCACATATATCGGCGCGTTGGCACGGGCTGCCACCTGCCGGGTCACCTCCCGGGTATAGTAAGCCGTTCCCAGCGCACTCATGTGATAGGCCGTCAGCAAAATGACGCTGTGATCGGGAAGAATTTCTACTGCCGCCAGCATTTCCGCCATCGGCATCCCGCTGAAATGCTGGACATCAATCCGTTGCCCATAACGGCGGCTTGCCGTTACCGCCATCTTGCCAAGCATCCGGTCCATATCCGATGCACCGGAGATAATCACCAGACGTTTCGTGCGCGGGTGGAGGGTCAGCGCCGCCCCGATAGATGCCTGGGGGTCGGCTGCCGGAAACACGCCCGTCATGAAAGGCTTCCGGAAGATCCTCGGCACTTCGACGCCAAGTGGAAGGAAGTCGAGAATGAGGGTCGGCGCCCCCCGAAAGAGTCGATCCCCGAATCGCCTGAAAATCGGCGTGAGGCTGGGTCCGACGACGATCAACAGGTCGATGGTCAATGCCTCGTATTTCTGCGAATAGAAATCGATGACGGCTTTTTCTTCCTGAAAATCCGAAAA
>CBFCZJ010000384.1:0-3670 GCA_965602445.1 uncultured Desulfobacterales bacterium
GCAAAGGGAATACAGCTCGGCTGATGAAGTGCTCAATCATGCCGCTACGGTCGAGCTGCTGAAACGGCACCGGCTCACCGTCGAAGATGTTTTGTCCAACTCAAAAGGCGAGCTTTTGAGATAGGATTGAGGACGCCATATGGCAATCAAAATCATGACCATTGTCGGAACCCGGCCGGAGATCATCAAGCTTTGTCGCGTCATTCACGAACTCGACCGACATGCACACCATGTGCTGGTGCACACCGGCCAGAACTATGACTACGAACTCAATGAGATCTTCTTTCGGCAGTTGGAAATCCGCAGGCCGGATTATTTTTTAGATGTCGCGGAACCGACTGCGGCTGCGACCATCGGCAAGGTCATCGCCAAATCGGACACCGTGATGGCAACCGAAAATCCTGATGCATTGCTTCTGCTGGGGGATACCAACAGTTGTCTGTCGGTCATCAGCGCCAAACGGCGCAAGATCCCCATTTTTCACATGGAAGCCGGCAACCGGTGCTTTGATCTTCGCGTTCCAGAAGAGGTGAATCGGAAAATCGTCGACCATACCAGTGACATCAATCTGACCTATACTGACCATGCGCGGCGATATCTTCTGCTTGAAGGACTCGACCCAGAAACCGTCATAAAAACCGGTTCACCGATGAAAGAGGTGCTGGACCATTACAGGCCGGCCATCGATTCTTCGGCGATCCTTTCAGAATTGCAGTTGGAGACCGGAGGCTATTTCGTCGTATCTGCCCATCGGGAGGAAAATGTTGACGATGAGAAGAACTTGCAGAGCCTCCTGGCCTCTTTAAGAGAAATCTTGAACAAATTCGAAAAACCGGTCATTTTTTCCACTCATCCTAGAACAAGAGATCGAATTGACCGGTTGGGGCAGATCGACCTGGACCGGGAAAAGATTCTGTTTTTAAAGCCCTTGGGGTTTCTGGACTATATCAAATTGCAGATGAACGCTTTTTGCGTCGTCTCCGATAGCGGAACGATTACAGAAGAATCCTCGATTCTGAACTTTCCCGCTGTTACGATCCGCCAGGCCCACGAGCGACCTGAGGGCATGGACGAAGGGACGCTGATCATGAGCGGGCTTCAGCCTGAAAGGGTCATTGAATCGATTGAAGTCATCACGCAGCATCACGCCGATGGGCAGCGAATCTTTAAAATGGTCCCCGATTACGATTCCGGCCATGTGTCGAAAAAAGTACTTCGCATCATTTTGAGCTACACGGACTACATCAATCGAAGGACTTGGTATAAACACTAATTCCCGATCTTGGGCTATGGAGGTTTCGACGTGCGAATATTGATCACAGGGGGCGCTGGTTTCATTGGATCACATCTTGCAGAAAGCTATCTTGAAAGAGGGGACGAGATCTATATTATTGATGATCTTTCGACCGGTTCTTTGGACAATATCAAACACTTGAAGGAGGAATTTCGGGGAAAAGATCGCCTGTTCGTCCACACCGACACCATTTTGAATCGAGACATCATGCTCGAGTTGATCGGCACCTGCGATGTGGTCTTTCATCTGGCCGCTGCCGTCGGAGTGAAATACATCATCGAAAACCCGCTCAAATCGATCATTACCAACATCCAGGGTACAGAAATGGTCCTGGATCTGTGCAACAAGTTCAAAAAGAAAGTGTTGATCGCATCCACCTCCGAGGTCTACGGCAAGCACACCCATGCCCCGCTAGTGGAGACCGACAACATCGTCTACGGGCCGTCGACCAAGTTTCGATGGAGCTATGCCGCCGCCAAACTCATGGATGAATTCACCGGTTTGGCCTATCACCGCTCCCGGGGTCTTCCGGTCATCATCGCCAGGCTGTTCAACACGGTCGGACCCCGGCAGACCGGGGCATACGGCATGGTGATTCCCCGCTTCATTCAGCAGGCCATCAAGAATGAACCGCTCAGCGTCTATGGAGACGGCACCCAGACCCGGACCTTTACCTATGTCGCAGACGTCGTCGAAGCGCTCACCGGTCTCATGGATGCCGAGCAGGCCGTTGGCGAGGTTTTCAATATCGGCGGTACCGAGGAAATCTCCATTTCCGATATCGCAAAGCGGATTATCGCTGCCGTCGGCTCCCGGTCTAGCATTGAGTTGATTCCCTATGAAAAGGCATATGAAAAGGATTTTGAAGACATGCAGCGGCGCGTGCCGGGAATTGAAAAAATCAAGGCGGCCATCGGGTTCGAGCCGCGTACCGATCTGGATGCGATGCTGGCAAAGACGATCGATTACATCCGAAACCGGTAATCCAATCGCGTTCGCGATTGGATTACCGGTTTCGCGGCATCATGAATCCCGAAATTTGAGTAATAAGTATCTCTGATGAACTATATCGCTCCGTTGATTTCTTTTGCCCTCTGCATGGTGCTGACGCCGATTGTCCGGCAGGTAGCGGTCAATCGAAACTGGATCGCCCAGCCCGCGGCAGACCGCTGGCATGAAAAACCGACCGCCCTGATGGGGGGCATCGCCATTTACGCCGCTGCTGCTTTGCCCATGGCCTGGAGCGGCGATTTTTTTTCTTTTTGGCCCCATTTCCAGCACCGGGGGCCGGGGATCGAACTGCCGTCCATTGCCGCCACCGCTTTTGTGGGGGCGACCCTGCTCTTTGCCGTCGGGCTGGTCGACGATTTTCTCAAGCTAAAACCCCACACCAAGCTGATCGGCCAGATCATGGTCGCCTCTCTGGTCGCTTTTTTAGGATTCCGGCTCCAGTGGTTCGAATCTTTGACCGTCGACGCTGTGGTCACCATCTTCTGGGTCGTCGGCATCACCAATGCGTTCAATCTCCTGGACAACATGGACGGCCTGTGTGCCGGAACCGGCGCCATCGCATCGCTGATTCTGGCATTTCTATTTTATGGGGTGAGCGCTGAGGCGCAGACTGTTGCCTTTTGCCTCGGCGCCGCCCTGACTGCGTTTCTGTTCTTCAATTTCAATCCCGCATCGATCTTCATGGGAGACAGCGGCAGCCTCGTCATCGGCTTTGTGCTTTCCCTGCTGACGCTCCAATACGCGGGAATTCGCTCCGACAACATGTTCTCGCCCTATGCCGTGCCGGTCCTGATCATGCTGGTGCCGGTCTTTGACACCACCCTGGTGACCTTCATTCGGATTCTGAGCGGCAGAAAAGCCTCCACCGGTGGGCGGGACCACACCTCCCACCGCCTCGTACTCATGGGATTGAGCGAAAAAAAGGCGGTTCTGTTTCTCTACGGGGTCGGCATCGTGTCCGGCTTGAGCGCCGTTTTCGTGAGTCGAAGCGACACCATCGGCTCTCCGGCTGTGATCATCCCGGCAGCTTTGGCCATAATTCTGATGGGGATTTACCTATCCCAGCTTCGGGTCTATCCGGAAAAAGAATTTTCCGTGCTGAGGGACAAGTCCTACACTCCGATCCTGATCGAAGTGACCTACAAAAAACAGCTCCTGCTGGTCGTGTTCGACTTTTGCCTGATCGCTTTTGCCTACTATCTGTCATACCGCCTTCGATTTTCGGGAAGTGAGTTTTCTTATTACTTCCAGATGTTTTTGCGCTCCCTTCCGGTCGTCATCGCATGTAAGTTCCTGGCCTTTTTCACCATGGGAATCTACCGCGGTATCTGGCGGTACATGAGCATCAACGATGTCTACGTGTAC
>CBFCZJ010000385.1:0-3644 GCA_965602445.1 uncultured Desulfobacterales bacterium
CGTCCCTCCATCGCCTTCGTGCAAAGTTTTTGAATCTTTCCCAGGTCAAGGCCAATAAACTGACCAAATTTCTGGAGATCTACCAGGGGCAATCGCAATGAGCCTGGATGCTGGATGCTGGATGGAGAGAAAGCAGCGGATGCTGCGTATTTCAAGGCGGTCGTTGCAATCTGGCCCGCACAATCTTTTCTTGACGCCCGCCCGGCTTTTGATTACGTTCGATAGCGTCAAGGTGCCGCTGTTGCGCCTAACAGGGAATCCCGTGAGAATCGGGAGCGGTCCCGCCGCTGTGATCCCGCCCCGGTAGAGCAATCGCCGGGGAACCCCTTCGGCCTCGTGCGCCACTGTCCTGAAAGAAGCAGGACGGGAAGGCCGCTGAAAGGGGCGGGAAAGCCAGAAGACCTGCCTTGACGATATGCCGCCGCGCCGCGGGTGTATGGCGCACAGGCGTGAAAGGGTCAAGAAAGCTGGGTGCAGCCCTTCAAACCGTCGTGTTTGAAGGGCTTTTTTTATAGGAATTGCCCCCATTCCGTTTCATCTGAGCTGAGTCGGATGAATCGACGGTCATGGGTTTTATCGCTGAAGCAAGGATTTGGCAAAAGAAACACAGAAACAACTTTTAAAGGGTGGATTAAATCATTTTTTTTGTTCTGAACCTGCTGCCTTCTACACAAAGAAGCGCACTGGTTGATGCATTCGGAACATGGGGGGCCTGCCTCACTGCAGCGTTTGAAGCGGCAGCGGCGGCGATTTGACTTTTTTCCCATTAATTTTTAGACAGTTGCCTCACGACAGGAAACCAATGAGGATTTTGCCCGTCATAGTGTTCTTTTTCAGCATAGCGATGCCGATCACCTCCCCCCTGGCCGGCACCCAAGCATTTGTCGACCAACTCGGCCGGGAAGTGATGGTCCCCGAGCATCCGGAGCGGATCGTGGCCCTGGCCCCGAGCATCACCGAGATCGTCTTCGCCCTGAATGCCGAAGACCGCCTGGCCGGAGTCACGCGGTTTTCCGACTATCCGGAGGCCGCGCACCGAATTCCCAAGGTCGGAAGCTACGTCCACCTCGACCTGGAAAAGATCGTCTCTTTGGCCCCGGATCTTTGCATCGCGGTCAAAGACGGCAACCCCATCGGTGTGATCCGCCGCCTGGAGGCGGTCGGCATCCCGGTCTACGCAGTCGATCCGCGGGACATCGATTCGGTGATCGACACGATCGTCGAACTCGGCCGCATTGTCGACGCTCGGCCCCGCGCGGAGGCACTGGCCGCCGACCTGCGCCGTCGGGTGGATCAGGTGCGCAGCAAGGCGGGAAAAGCCCCCCGAAAACCAAAGGTCTTCTTTCAGATCGGGATCGCTCCCATCGTGTCGGTGGGAACGGAAACCTTCATCCACGAGCTGATCGAACTGGCCGGCGGCAAAAACCTGGCCGCCGGTTCCACGCCCTATCCCCGCTTCAGCCGGGAACAGGTGCTGGCCATGGCCCCGGAGATCTTCATCATCACGTCCATGGCCCGGGGGCAGACCTTCAAGCGGGTCAAATCCGAGTGGGAGCAATGGCCTTCCATGCCGGCCGCGAAAAACGGCCGTATATTGCTGGTCGACTCCAATCTCTTTGACCGATCTTCGCCGAGGCTGGTGGACGGCTTAGAAGAGCTCGCCCGGATCATCCATCCGGAGATCTTTGGAGAGGCGCCGTGAACGCCGATTCTCCCCCCCTGGTGCTTCGCATCGCCGTCGTGAGCGCCGCCTTGTCCGTGCTGCTGATTTTGTCCGCCCTGCTGGCCCTGGTGTTCGGCTCCACCGATACGGTCATAGAGGCGCTTTTCGCCCTCTTTCGGGGGGCTGAAAAGGCAGACCCGATGGCACAAACCATCCTCTGGCAGATCCGCTTTCCCCGGGTGCTGATGGCCGTGCTCGTCGGCGCCGCCCTGTCCCTTGGCGGGCTCGTCTTCCAGGCGCTGCTTCGAAACCCCCTGGCCGAGCCTTACATTCTCGGCGTCTCGGGCGGGTCTGCGGTAGGGGCCATCTTCGGAATTCTTCTGGGCTTTTCCCGTTTTCCGGGCGTCAGCCTCACCGCCTTTGCCGGAAGCATGGCGACCCTGGCCCTGGTCCTGGTTCTTTCCTCGGGACAGTCGATACTGAAAAAAGATTCGCTGCTGCTGGCCGGGGTGATGGTCAACGCCTTTTGCTCGGCCGTGATCACGTTTCTCATCTCCCTGACCCAGGATGCCCGCCTTCACAACATCATCTACTGGCTCATGGGCGACCTGGGCCAAGCGGGCATGCAGCAAGTGGGCCTTTTGGCGGCCATGCTTGTGCCCTGCTTCGTCCTGTTCTTTGCCCTGTCTCATCCCATGAACCTGCTGCTCATGGGAAAGGAAACGGCGCAGACCATGGGCGTCAACATCCGGGTGGTGACCCTGGTGCTGCTGGTAGCCACCTCGTTCATGGTCAGCGCTACTGTGGCCAACTGCGGACTGCTCGGATTTGTCGGCCTGGTGATGCCCCATCTTCTTCGGCTGCTGGTGGGACCGGACCACCGCGTGCTGGTGCCGGCCTGCGCCCTGGGCGGGGGGGCCTTCATGGTCCTGTGCGACCTGCTGGCGCGGGTGCTTCCCCGGCAGGGGGAGATGCCGGTGGGGGTGATCACCGCCATGATCGGGGCGCCCTTGTTCATCTATCTGCTGAAGCGATCGGGTTCCGATGCAAACCGTCGTTGACATCGAAGGGCTCAGCCATTTTTACGGGTCGTTCCAGGCCCTGCGGGAGCTGTCTTTTTCGGTTCCCAAGGAATGCTTTTTCATCGTCATCGGCCCCAACGGATCGGGCAAAACGACCCTGCTAAAGACCCTGGCCGGAATCGCGGCGCCCGCTTCCGGTGCGGTCAGCATCCTGGGCCGGCCCATCGGGGGATATACCCGCAAAGGGCTCGCAAAGCGGCTCGCCTTCGTCCCCCAGCTTCCGTCCGAGGACTTTCCCTTCCGGGTGCGGGACATCGTGCTCATGGGCCGATCACCCCACCTCGGGGTCCTCGGTCTGGACCGGGAAACCGACCGAGGCATCGCCCGGCAGGCCATGGAATTTACCGGGGTCGAGTCGTTCGCCGCAAGGCGCCTCGACCAGCTCTCGGGCGGGGAGCGCCAGCGGGTGTTCATCGCCCGGGCGATCTGCCAGGAGCCGGAAATTCTCCTATTGGACGAGCCGACCGCCGCCCTGGATTTGGCCCACCAGGTGCGGATCATGGACTTAATGGAGCGGCTTAAAAAAGACCGGGGCGTGACGGTGATCATGGTCTCCCACGACGTGAACCTGGCGGCCATGTATGCCGACCGGCTCCTGCTCATGGGCGAAGGGGCGATGGTGAGCATCGGATCGCCGGCAAAAGTCCTCACCTACGAAGTGCTGGAAAAAACCTACGGGTGCCCCCTTTTGGTGGACGAAAGCCCCCTGGGCGGGGTGCCCCGGGTGACCCTGGTGCCGAGGCGGTACATGGATTCAGACCGCGTCCCTTTGCCCCCTGACCGGTTGGACGATTCGGATTAGCGCCCGGCCAGTCTATGAATTTCATGAATCCGGTTCTCCACAAAACTCCAGGAGGCTCAAGCAGGAGGCCGATGGGTCTCAGCTCGGAAGCTGGGCA
>CBFCZJ010000386.1:0-3606 GCA_965602445.1 uncultured Desulfobacterales bacterium
TTTTTGGTTACTTTTCTTTGGGCGAGCAAAGAAAAGTAACAAGGAAAATATGAAAAATACAAAATATTATATTATAGTAATTGTAAAATAACCGTGTCATAGCTATGCAGCTTCATTCTGCCGAGTATTCCCATGCTGTACAAACGGAACGGATTTGAGAAAAGCCCTATAACCCCCCGAATCTTGGCCGGAACCGCAGAAGAAGGCCAGGATAAAAATCTTGATTTCCGCAAAAAACCCTGGTATCGGCCGATGGAGTTGATCCGAAGCCACACCGCGGTTTTCCCCGTTGCTGCTCTTTTCTGATTCGGATACTGATCCCCGGTGCGCAGCGGATCCCCAACGAAGCCCGGGCCGCAACCCTGACCATGTGCGAGAAAATATAGCCTCTCACTGCGCTGCGGCCCGGGCTACCTGGTTTCACATGAGCGCGCTATCCCCCGATGGCGCACATCTGGGCGCAAACGTCGACAGGGTCTTTTTCGGCCAGGGTGTGGCAGCGGGGCTTGTCGCGAACGGCCCGCAGAAACACCGCCTTTAAGTCGTCGTCTAAAAGTCCCTTTCTCAGCGGGGTTCGCAGATCCTCCTCCCGGTCGGAAAGCAGGCAGGGTCGGAGCATGCCGCTGGCCGTCAAACGGAGGCGGTTGCAGCGGCTGCAGAAATGATGGCTCAAGGGGCGGATCAGACCGATTTCCCCGAGGGCCCCATCCAGTCGGTATCGCTCTGCCGGCCCGTCGCTGGTGTCGTTTTGTATCGGTACCAGTTCTCCCAACGGCCGGATTCGTTCCCTGATCTCCGGTGCAAGCAACGGATGGCGGTCTTCCATGACGGCGCGTCCGATGGGCATGTGCTCGATGAAGCGCACATGGAGCGGGTAGTCCAGCGACAGCTTGGCCAGTGCCGCCAGCTCGTCATCGTTGATCCCCCGCAGCGCCACGGTGTTGATTTTCACCGGCGAGAAGCCGGCCTTCAGCGCCCCCTGAATGCCGTTCCAAACAGCATCGAAAGCATCGACGCCGGTGATTTTCTCAAATTTTTCCCGATCCAGGGTATCGAGGCTGATATTCACCCGCCGAATCCCCGCTGTCCACAATTCTTCCAGATGCGGCTCGAGCAGAATACCGTTGGTGGTCAGTGAAATATCGGTAAGCTGATCGATGGACGACAATTCCGCCAGAAAGCCGCAGACACCCTTTCTCACCAGGGGCTCGCCGCCGGTGACCCGCACTTTGGTAATTCCCAGCGACGCCCCGATGCGCACAGTGCGAAGCAGCTCTTCATAACGCAGGATCGCATTGTGCCGCAGCTTGGGAATGAGCTCTCTGGGGGTGCAGTAGATGCATCTCAGGTTGCAGCGGTCGGTTATGGAGATCCGCAGGTAATTGAGGTGTCGACGGTATTTGTCTGTCAGTTCGTTTTCGCTCACGGCGATTGACCCCGGGTGGTTTCCGGGAAAAATTTTTCCCGGTACTCTTCGATTTCGATCATCGGGGGGCGTTCGTGCCCCTCAAAACGGGTAATGTCGGCTTTGTATTCTTCTCTGACCAGGTTGTACTGGATCATTTCGTCATACATTTTTTCGTGGAGATCGATCAGACCGAGCGTAAGCTTCCGGTTGATGAAGGTCTTTAAAATGACGAAGGCCATTTTCCCGAGGGCCTTGGTGTCCTGATTGCGGTGAATACGGCGATCCAGGTCGACCTGGGCCATGACCTCCAAGCCCCACCTGTGGTAGATATCCAGGATCATGCTCGTTTCAACCCCGTAGCCGATGGGAAAGGGAATTTGGTCGAAAATGTCCCGGTATCCGGCGTATTCGCCCGAAAGCGGCTGAAGGATCTGGGTCAGCTCCGGAAAGAAGATCGAAAACAGCGGCCGCACCACCAGCTCGGTGACCCGACCGCCGCCGGTGGGCCGGATCTTGTTTTTTCCGATGGCGATGGGCCGGTCGTAAAAGGCCTTTACATATTTGATCCGGTCGTGGAGCAGCAGCGGCCCGAGCAGCCCGTAGGCGAACCGGTGGTGGATGTTCTTGATGTCGGCGTCGAGGTAGACAATGATGTCGCCCCGGGTGATGTACAGCGCCTTCCAGAGGTTTTCCCCCTTCCCCCGGTATCGTTCGATCCGGGGCAAAATGTCGTTGGCCTCGTAAACGTCTGCTCCGTAAGTTTTTGCGATTTCCCGGGTGCAGTCGGTGGAGCCCGAATCCACCACCACGATTTCGTCGATCAGGGGATGGCGGAGCATCAGCTCCGATTTGATGATCAGGATCTCCTTTGCAATCGTCCGTTCCTCGTTGAGGGTGGGCAGGCAAAGGGAGATCGTCAAGCCTTTTTTCTGCTTGGCGGCCACCAATCCGGCCAGGTCCCGGAACTCGGAATAGTGAAAGGTGTTCGTCTTGAGCCAGCCGTCATTCATCGCAGACTCCGGAATCGATGGCCATGATCACTCCGATAATCTGGGCGATTCCCTTGTACATCGGCTCGATTTCCATGGTGGAGTCCTCTTCGTAGTAGTTGTAGCCGTGGGTGACGCCCAGGGTAACCGACGGAATATTATGGGAAAGCAGGATCGATAGGGCCGATTCGGTGGGGTCGCTCACCGGTTCGATGCCCAGGGCCCGGAGCACCGCCGCGCTGTGTTTGACCAGAGGATCGTTGTACCGCAGGCGGGTGGCGCTCAGATTGCTGATGGTGGAAAGCTTTAAATCCACCTGATCTTCGTGGCTGATGCCTTCGACGATGTCCTGCATGTCTTTGTAGATATCTTTGACGATCCGGTCCGAGTGGCTCCGGATTTCCAGCCCCATGGTGGCTTCGTAGGCCACGGCCCCGTGGTCGACCCCGCCGGTGATTTTGCCGATGACGATCCGCGACCGGGGCCGCTGGGGCAGCCGGAGCTTCAGGATCTCGTTGATGATCTCGTTGAGCACGAGAATGGCGTTGGGAAGAAATTTGTGGGTGACGCCCGTGCTCCTGGAAATGGAGCACGAGATCTCGGCACGGATCATGCCGTCGGAAAAATAGTTCAAGCGGCCCAGTTCCCCGCCCTCGATGCAGACCCCTCCGCGGATCGGACCTTTCCAGGTTTTGAGCAGATGCCTTATGCCCCTCAGATTTCCCTTGCCGATGGATTGAATGACGCCGGCCAGCACGATGTCCGATTCGAAGCGAAGGCCCAGACTCTGGAACAGAAACGGAAGCGATACCAACACCCCGACGCCCACCGTATTGTCCATCAGCCCGGGTCCGGTGATCGTGTTTTCCCCCACCGAGTAGCTGTATACGATATCCTTGTTGAAGAAAGTGTCCAGGTGGGCGACCACGAAGATCGGCGGTTTTTCGGTACGGGTGCCGTGAATGACGCCGATTGGATTCCGGTAGCCGTCGGTGGTGACTTCGTCGACCTGGAATTCGGCCAGCCGGTCCATGAAAACCGACGTCCGCCGCTTTTCCCGGAAGGTCGGCGCCGGCGTCTGGCCGATTAATAGGATGTTGGTGATGATGGTGTCCCGGACGGCGCGAATCTTTTCGACCATCTCGGGAACCCGGTTCAGGTAGCCTTCCATGGCGCCCCCGGTTTCAGGAGAAAATCACGGCAGAGACA
>CBFCZJ010000387.1:0-3592 GCA_965602445.1 uncultured Desulfobacterales bacterium
CCCTAAAAAGGCTTTTGTCCTTGTTTGGATATTGTGATTTGGTGCTTGGTGCTTGCCCTTCGACGTTGCTCCCTTCGACTCCGCTCAGGACATGCAGGGTGGTGAGCCTGCCTGCAGTGAGCTTGTCGAACCTGTCGAACCATTTGAAATTTGGAATTTGGTGCTTGGGATTTTTTTAGCCCGCCGGTTTGCGTATTTCGCCATCTTACCCCCCTGCAAAGGCGCGGCCGGGTGCAAACCCAGACCATGGGGGCCACGTCCTGATAAGTTTCACGGTTGATCAAACTGACCGCCCCGCCGGCCAGAGGCGGCGCTCGTATGAAACTTCGACAGACGTCGGCGGCAAAAACCGACTTGCCCCCGCCTTGGGTTTTGGCGGTTGGAGGGCCACGCTCCGTCGTGGCCGGTATTGGGTCATTGCTGGCAACACGGACTAGACTGCGCGCGTCCCTCCACCGTCAGGGGCTTCGACACAAGTTTCACCCTTGATCAAACAGGTCAGTTAAGGCCAACAGACTTATATAAAACTCCCAGCGGAGAATCTTGAATTTTGAACCCGGAACTTTGAACGCCGCGCCAGCGGCAGGGCTAACTTCCGACATCTGCTTGCCGCGGCGAAGCCGAAGGCGAAGACGGGACCTCCGGGTCTCTGCGCCTCTGCGCGAGAAATTATGTTTTCACTCTCTGCACCAAAACCTATTCGCCCGGTTGCCGGCAGTGGGTTTCTCGAGTGAACGCTACCAGGATCACCGTAACCGCAGCCCATGCGATCATCAGGACAAAGCCCGCCTGATAGGCCTCCAGACTGTAAATCCGGATGCCGTCAACGATCAATCCGTTCCATTTCCTGTCCAGCATCCAACCGACCGCTGGCTGAAGAATCATCGGGCCTGCCATCACCCCCATATTGCAGACCCCCGAGACCGTTCCGGTCAGTGCCGGGGGCACCGACTCCTTGACGAAGGCAAAGCCGATAATCATCGCGCCGCATGAAAAGCCGGTGATCATCACCAACACGGCCAGCAGCGGCAAAGAGAGGATCGGACCATATACCAGCAACGTCCAGCCAGCCAGCGCGACGGCGGCCCCGGCAAGATAGAGCGGCTTTCGAAGTCCGATACGGTCTGAAAGCCCTCCGATCACCGGGCCGCCGACGGCCCATGAAATCAGGAGCAAAGAGGTCACCGCTGCGCCGGCCTCCTGACTCAACTGGTAGTGCGTCACTAAAAAGGGAACCCCCCAGAGACCGGAAAATGTCAGCACCGGGCCGGCAATCCCTCCGGGGGCCAGGGAAAGCAGCCACGTGTTTCGCCTCGCCATGATCCGCGAAAAGCCTTTTACCACCCCCCCGGGTCCTGCATTTTCCCCGGCGCGGTTCAAAGGAACGTAGCTGACAAAGTCCCTGTCGGCAGGATCGTCTCGCACCATCCGCCAGATCAAAACGGACAGGAGCAAAGAAACCAGCCCGCTGGCAAACATCACGGCCCGCCAGTCGAATTGGGCGACCAGGAGACGAAGAGGAACGCCGGCCGAGACGGCGCCGACCACCCCGACGGCCAGCGCCGTGCCGCTGACCGCCGCATACCGCCGGGGATGAAACCAGCGGCTGGCCAGTTTGAGCATCACCACCCAGGCCACGGCTACGGATCCGCCGATGAGCAGCCGGCCCAGATCGGCCCAGAACAGACTCGGGGCCACGGCAAAAACGAGCGTTCCGGCCCCGGCCACGGCGGCCCCGGCCGTCAGCAGCTTGCGGGGGCCCCAGCGGTCGGCCAGAATGCCGGTGGGAATCTGCATGGCCACGTAGCTGTAAAAGTAAAAGGCGGAAAGGTGTCCGAGCGCGGCCGCACCGATGCGAAACTCGGCCATGAGCAGATCGGTCATGACCGCCGGGGCCACCCGCTGGTAAAACCCGAAGCAGTAAAATGCGGCGCCCAGGCCCCAGACGAGCCAGGACAGGGACAAGGGCGGGTGGTTTTCTTTTTCCATGGTGCCTATAGTAAGGATCCGGGCACAGAAATCCCGGCTTTGGGATAAGCCCTGAGAGTATGAATCGGTTTTTGGCAAACTTAAATCCGAAATTCGAATATCGAAATTCGAAACAAATTCCAAATCCGAATTTCCAAATGACCGAAATAAAGCAGCGAGGCTCCATATTATTGAGACGCGCCGGCGTATCGATTGACAAAAACGACCCTCATTGGCTAAGGTTTCAGCGGCGCTGAAATTTTCTCGCGCGAAGGCGCAGAAAAACATATTCTCTGCGTCTCTGCGCGAGAATAGATTTCTCCCTGCGCCTCGGCACGAGATAAAAAGCCGATTTTCCGTGCAACTCAAAAAGGAGCAGCCGCCATGGGCATGGACAACCTCGTATTTTTAGAAAACATCGAGTGGTTCGACGAAACCGGGCAGGAGTTCGTTCACCGAATCCCTGAAAAAGGTTCCGGGGAGATCAAGTGGGGGGCGCAGCTCACGGTGCGCGAAAGCCAGGCCGGTGTTTTCTTCTACAAAGGAAAGGCGGTTGCCGCCTTCAAACCCGGGCGCCACACCCTGAAAACGGGAAACATCCCGATCCTGACCAAAATCGCCGCCCTGCCCTGGGCCATGTCAAGCCCCCTTCGGGCCGAAGTCTACCTGGTCAACATGAAGGTGTTCCCGAACCTGAAGTGGGGAACCCGGGACCCGGTGGCCTTCAAGGATTCCGAACTCGGGTTGGTTCGCCTGCGGGCCTTCGGGATCTTCAACCTTCGGATCATCCAGCCGATCCTGTTCATCAACCGGCTGGTCGGCACCCAGGGAATGTACACCACCGAGCAGATCGAAGAATACCTCAACCGGGTGATCGTCTCCCGGTTCAACGACTACATGGGAGAAACCATCGATTCGATCCTGAACCTGCCGGCCAAGTATGACGAACTTTCCGAGGGCCTGGCCAAGCGGCTGGCCGAGGATTTCTCCCACTTTGGCATCGCCCTGACCCAGCTCTACATCAACTCGATCACCCCCCCACCCGAAGTGCAACAGGCCATCGACGACAGAAGCCGCATGGGCGTCTTTGACGACATGAACAAGCTGATGCAGATGAAGGCGGCCATGGCCATGGAAAAAGCCTCGGAGGCGGCCGGAGACGGCGCGGCCGGCATGGGAATGGGCACCACCATGGGGTTGATGATGCCGGCGATGTTCGCCCAGTACTTTTCCGGCGCCCAGAATCAACCGGGTGGAGGCGGCGCGCCGCCTCCGGGTGCCGGACCGGCTGGCCGTCCTCCGGCCGGCGGGCCCCAGGCAGGTTCCGGGGCGCAATGCCCGGACTGCAAGCAGCCGGTTCCGGTAGAGGCCCAGTTCTGCCCTTCCTGCGGACACCAGCTGCTGGTTTTTACCCAGTGCACCCACTGCGGAAAAAACCTGGCACCCAACGCGAAATTCTGCTCCCGGTGCGGCCGCCAGGCGGAAGAAACCCCCCAGCCGAAATTCTGCGCCCAGTGCGGCACGGAAAATCTGCCGGACGCCAGGTTCTGCAACTCGTGCGGAGAAAAGCTGTAAAAGGCTGGGAGGCTGGGAAGCTGGGAGGCTGGGAGGCTGGAAAGCTGGG
>CBFCZJ010000388.1:0-3587 GCA_965602445.1 uncultured Desulfobacterales bacterium
GGTGTCTCGCTGGATCGACGGGGTGTTGGAGGACCCGGACAACCTCTCCCAGCAGGCCAACCTCCGGGCTGTGTTTTTTCAGGGACACGCCTGCAACAGCCAGACCCGCGGTCCGGAGATGAAAAAGGCGCTCGAAAAACTGGAAATGGTGGTCATCTCGGACCCGTTTCCGACCCATATGGCTGTCATGAGCGACCGCAAAAACGACACTTACCTCCTACCCACCTGCACCCAGTTCGAAACCTACGGTTCGGTCACCGCCTCCAACCGCTCTCTGCAATGGCGTGAGAAAGTCATCGAGCCCCTGTTCGAATCCCTGCCCGACCACACCATCCTGTACAAACTGGCCAGGAAATTGGGGTTTGCCGACAAGATGTTCAAAAACATCGCCGTCCACGGCGAAGAACCGTCGATAGAGGACGTCCTGCATGAAATCAACCGGGGCACCTGGACCATCGGCTACACCGGCCAAAGCCCGGAACGGCTCAAAAAGCATGCCGAATATAGGGCCACCTTCAACACGACCACCCTGCGCGCCGAAGGCGGTCCGCTGGACGGCGAGTACTACGGTTTGCCTTGGCCCTGCTGGGGCCCGCCGCAGATGAAACATCCTGGTACGCCCATTTTATACGATCCCGGCAAACCGGTAGCCGATGGCGGCCTGGTCTTCCGGGCCCGCTTCGGCACCGAACGCAACGGCGAAAACCTGCTCGCCGAGGGTGTCTGGAGCAAAGGATCTGAAATTCGGGACGGTTATCCCGAATTTACTTTCGGTATGCTGCGGGAGTTGGGCTGGGACGGAGATCTGACCGCTTCGGAAATGGCAACCATCCGCGAGGTGGCCGGAGTTCCCGCCGATGCGGCCGACAATCGGTTAGATGCGGTAAACTGGAAGACCGATTTGTCCGGCGGTATCCAGCGGGTGGCCATTGCCCACGGCTGCGCTCCGTTCGGCAATGCCAAGGCTCGTTGCGTGGTCTGGAATTTTCCCGACCCGGTGCCCCTGCACCGCGAACCGCTGTATACACCCCGCTACGACTTGGTGGCCAAGTACCGCACCTACGACGACCGAAAAGCGTTCTGGCGAGTGCCCACTCGTTTTTGGTCGATTCAGTCCACGGACCACTCCGGCAAATATCCTCTGGTCTTTATCAGCGGCCGGCTGGTCGAATACGAAGGAGGCGGGGCCGAGACGCGCTCCAATGCCTGGCTGGCCAAACTGCAACGGGAAATGTTTGCGGAAATCAATCCTAAGGACGCCGCCGACGCCGGCATCCAGGAGGGACGCTACATCTGGTTGGAAGGACCCGAAGGCGGGCGTATCAAGGTGCGCGCCATGGTGACCCGGCGCGTCGGGCCCGGTGTGGTGTGGACGCCGTTTCATTTCGGCGGCTGGTTCCAGGGTAAGGATCTCAAAGACAAGTATCCGACCGGCACCGCGCCATATGTGCGCGGCGAAGCTTGCAACACCGCCACGACCTACGGCTACGACGTGGTCACCCAGATGCAGGAAACCAAGGCCACCCTGTGCCGCGTCTATCCGGCCTAGCAACCGGTTGAAAACAGGCTTGAAAGGAGCTGCGCCATGGCACGAATGAAATTTCTCTGCGACGTCGAGCGCTGCATCGAATGCAACGCCTGCGTGACGGCCTGCAACAACGAACACGATGTTCCCTGGGATGTGAACCGCAGGCATGTGGTGACAATCGACGACGGCGAGCAGGGCCGGGAACGGTCCGTATCCGTGGCCTGCATGCACTGTACCGACGCACCCTGTGCGGCGGTGTGCCCGGTGGACTGCTTCTACACCACCCCAGACGGCATCGTACTGCACGACAAGGACCTGTGCATCGGTTGCGGCTATTGTTTTTACGCCTGCCCGTTCGGGGCACCGCAATTTCCCGAGCAGGAGGCATTCAACGTTCGCGGAAAAATGGACAAATGCACCTTCTGCGCCGGAGGTCCTCTGCCCGACAACTCCCCCGAAGAGTATCGCACCTACGGCCGAAACCGCATCGCCGAAGGCAAGCTGCCTTTGTGCGCCGAGATGTGTTCGACCAAGGCGCTGCTAGCCGGCGACGGCAACCTGGTGTCGGATATTTACCGCAAACGCGCAATGGCCCGCGGCGGCGGTATGGATTTCTGGCGCTGGGATGCAGCCTATCCGGGAGAAAAATAAAGACATGAGATTCATTCAATCGATAGGCATCCTCTTGCTCCTTGGATTGGTTTTGACTGCGGTCGGAGGATGTTACGGCTCCGCGGACATCGCCTTTTACGAACCGCATGTCTACAAGGGAACCACCGATCCGCTGCTGGGAAAGTTGCAGTCATCCGGACTGCGGCAGCGGCTCCAAGAACGTTTTCGGGCCGTGCAAACCGATCGCTGAATTCCGGCGAACCCGGATTTCAAAGAAGACAAGCAGGAACTCCGCCATCGTTACCTGAGAGTACCAACCGATCGATGGGCGCTTGCAAAACGAATTCGAAGAAGGAGATGCGCCGTCATGAAAAAGCATCGTCGTATCGCCCGACGAAAGTCTCTGTGGCTATCGCTCTTCCTCATGGCTGCAGTGGTTGCCGGTGGGGCCGTGTGGGCCCTCCAGGCGAGCGGCCCCAATCCACGGGCCGATTTCTGGGGCCAGGTACGCGAGGGAGCTGCCGGGTACACCTCGGTGGTCTCCGATGCGCATAGGACCCTTATTCACAACGGGGGGCAAAACTGGCGTGAGCTGCGCAACGGCGTCGTCGCCAGCGTATCCCCTTGGATCCTGACCTGCGTTTTGAGTGCCCTCCTGCTGTTTTTCATCATCGTCGGCAAGGACAAACTGGAAGTACCCCGCTCCGGCATCCGGATCGAACGGTTTTCCCTCCCCGAACGAGTCCTGCATTGGTACACGGCCGTCTTGTTCATCGTGCTGGCTATCACCGGACTGAGCAATCTCTTCGGACGCGCCGTGCTGATCCCGGTTTTCGGGCATGCGCCGTTCGCTTCCTACATGCAATGGGCCCTGTGGGCTCACAACGTGAGCGGACCCCTGTTTCTGGTTGGCCTGGCGATCGAGTTCATCATGTGGGTCAAGGACAATGTCCCCGAGCGAATGGACATCGTCTGGTTCAAGAATATGGGTGGCATGGTGGGCAAGGGGCCCAGACCGCATGCCGGCAAGATCAACGGCGGCGAAAAAGCCTGGTTCTGGGTAATGGTGGCGTCGGGCATCGCCGTCGGTGTGACCGGCGTCATCCTGGACTTCCCGATCTGGGGACAAGGTCGCGCTACGATGCAGGTCGCCCAGGTCATCCATGCCTCCGTGGGCATTTTGTTCGTGGCTGCTTCTTTCGGGCATATCTATATTGGCACCATCGGTGCCGAAGGCACGTTCGAAGGCATGTGGCGCGGGAGCGTCGATTCGGTGTGGGCCAAGCAACACGGAGATCTGTGGTATGAACGGAAAATGACCCCACGATCGTGATGTATCGGCGCTAAGCGGGCACCGGTTTGTTCACCGGCAAACGAAAGAGTGTCTCCGTCTTTTACAAGTTGACCACGTTGTCGGCCAGCTGCATGGCCGTGACGATGTCGAGCA
>CBFCZJ010000389.1:0-3582 GCA_965602445.1 uncultured Desulfobacterales bacterium
GCGCGTTTTTCCAGCGCCACGGCCGGGCCGCAAAGGGCCGGATCGATTTTCTGATGGGTTTCGATGTGCACGGCGTCACCTCCCGCGAAAATTCACGATTTCCGAAAGAACCGGAAATCGTGAATTTTCAAATGAGCACCTGACGGTGCGAAAAAAAGAACTGCAGGTTAAAAAAAATCAGCTATGCTCCGATGATCTGAAGTCCCCCCGGAGCAGTAACGATCGGCGTCGAAGCGAGATATCCCTCTTATATATATTTCGCGGGACGCGAAATATCAATCCAATCGCGGCTGCGATTTGAGCAGGGAGCGATGATGATACTCCACGATTATGCATCCCGCCTCCAGCAGGTTCGGAAAAAGATGACCGAACAGCACCTGGACGGTTTCATGGTCAGTGTGGCGGAAAATCGCCGGTATCTGTCCGGATTTTCCGCTGAAGACACCCAGTTCGATGAAACTGCCGGTGCCCTGTTGATCACCGCAAGCCGCATGGTCCTTGCCACCGACTCCCGATTCGAGCTCCAGGCCCAGCGGGAGGCCCCCCGCTGGGAGCGGTTCATCTACAAAAAAGGGCTTGCCCAGGAGCTGCCCGAGATTCTGCAGGATTTGAATCTTCGCCGGCTCGGATTTGAAAGTGTTCGCCTGTCTGTGCAGCAGTTGAATCAGATGCGCGAGGCATTGTCCAACGCCGGCATGAAAATCGATCTGCTCGACACGGACAACCTCGTGGAAGCGCTTCGGCTCCGCAAGAGCGAAGCCGAGATCGAAGCCATCCGACACGCCCTCGAGCTGGCGGAAGGAGCTTTCACGCGGCTTCGCGAATCCTTGACTGCGGGCCGCTCGGAAGCCGATCTTGCCTGGGGCCTGGAGCGGACCATGCGGGAATCCGGCGCCGAGGGGCTCTCGTTTCCCGTGATCACGGCCGCCGGGCCAAACGCCGCCCTACCCCACGCAGTGCCCGGAACCCGGAAGATCGCCGCAGGCGAACCGATCCTCTTCGACTGGGGGGCCAGACTCCACGGCTACTGCAGCGATATTTCCCGGACCGTGGTCATCGGAAGGCCGGACGATACCTTTCGGGCCGTATTCACTGCCGTTTACGAAGCCCAGCAAAAGGCGATCGAAGCGATCCGGCCCGGGGTCACCGGACAGCAGATGGACAAGGTGGCCCGGGACCATATCGACCAGGCCGGGTTTGCGGGAAAATTCGGACACGGGCTCGGACACGGCACCGGCCTGGCGGTTCACGAAGCGCCCCGGCTGAGCCCGATTCGGGAAGACACCCTGGAGCCCGGCATGGTCTTTACCGTGGAGCCCGGCATCTATCTTCCCGATTGGGGCGGCGTTCGCCTGGAAAACATGGTGGCTGTCCGGGAGCACGGCGCCGAAGTGCTCAATGCGCTTCCGGTTGCTTTGGATGATTGGTTGAATGGTTAGTGGTGGATTGGTCAATTCGTTGATGGGTTGATTGGATGATAGGGCTATTTCGTTGCAAGCTCTCCACCTTTGTTGACAAGATCGCAATCCGGTTTGCCGCTGCCCATCCACTGAGAACGATTAAACGAGTCGGCCAATCAACCACTTACCCATTCATCCATTCAACCATTTGACGAATCGACGATTCAACCAACCAAACCTCATGCGCCAACTCGATCTTCTCGCAGACCGATTTTTGAACTACCTGCTGGTGGAAAAGGGGCTGGCTGACCGCACCCTCTCGGCTTACAGCGCTGATCTGACCGGTTTTTTCACCTTCTTGGAAGCGGCGGGGGCCGAAAAGATCCAGGCCGTCGACTCGGCGCTGATTTTGCGGCACCTGATCCACCTTCGGGACCAGGGATTGGAGGCCCGCAGCCGTGCGCGGCATCTGGTCACCCTGCGTGGGTTTTTCCGGTTTCTGGTTCGGGAGGGAGTTCTTACAACCGACCCCACCCGGATGATCGATCTTCCCAAGGCCGGCCTCAAACTGCCCCATGTCCTGTCCGTGGACGAGGTTCATGCCCTGCTGCAGGCGCCGGATCCGTCGACACCCATCGGCGCCCGAGACGCGGCCATGATCGAACTGCTCTACGCCGCAGGCCTGCGGGTGTCTGAATTGGTGGGCATCCGGGTCCAGGATGTGAACCTGGAGGCCGGATTCGTTCGCGTCCGGGGAAAAGGAAGCAAGGAGCGCATCGTTCCCATCGGCACCCACGCAAAAAACCGGATCGAATCCTATCTGGCCATGGGTCGTCAGCGGCAGCTTGGCAGCCGGGTCAGCCCTCATCTTTTTGTCGCCCGCAAAGGGCAGCCCATGACCCGGCAGGGATTCTGGAAGCTTCTGAAAAAATACGGCATGACGGCAAACATCAGAAAGCCGGTCACGCCGCACTCCCTGCGCCACTCCTTTGCCTCGCATCTGCTGGAGGGCGGTGCCGACCTGAGAGCGGTTCAAACCATGCTCGGCCATGCCGATATCTCCACCACCCAGATTTACACCCACCTGGCCCGCGATCGTGTCCGCAAAATCCACGAAAAATATCATCCGAGGAATTAAGAACAAATGACCGAAAATGACGCGTCGCAGCATTTCGGCAATGACGCATTGCGGCGCCCCGATCGATTCTAATCAAAACCGCCATTCTGCACCTGTCCTTTCTGATATATAGTCGCTTCCCGGCAGAAATCGGCGTCGGAAAACAACTTACTCCTTGACACGTCATTGGTTTTTCATGTAATTTTAGGACAAGCGTCACAAATTTATTACGGTAATTAATTCAAATGGTTAAAACAGTTATCGCCTCTAATTTCCCATCCTAATCCGGTCGCTGCAGCGATTTTATCGGCTAATTTCGGCGTGACAAACCAGGTAACGCAACCATGAGTGACCATTTTCCCTCCATGTTCTGGCTGCCCGGTAAGCTGCCGGTGGAGACCGGCGACGCGGCCGTAGCTTCCGCCCTGGCACAATTGGGGCGCCCTGTCATCTTGGTGGATGACGACGGCGCTGCGGCTGTGGCCAAGGACGGCTGTCTGTTCATGGGAGACGACGGGTTTCCGTGCGGCAGCGATCTTGCCGGCCGGCGCCTCCTGGCATTCTGCCCCCCGATGACGCCGGAGGACCTGGGAAGCCGATCCTTCAAGCAGACCCACGGACTGCGGTATGCCTATGTCATGGGGGCCATGGCCAACGGTATCACCTCCGTGGAAATGGTCAAGGCGGCCGGAGAAGCGGGGATGATCGGCTTTTTCGGCGCTGCCGGGCTTGCCCTTGCCGATATCGAAGCGGCCGTCCATCGTCTCAAGGAGCTGGACACCCCTTTCGGCGTCAATCTCATCCACAGCCCCTACGAGCCCGATCTGGAGGCGGCCACCGTCGAGTTGTACCTGACGCATGGTGTCAGGCTGGTCAGCGCCTCTGCGTATCTTGGCATGACCCTGCCCCTGGTCCGCTACCGGCTCGAAGGGATCGCCCGGGATCCGGAGGGCAACGTCGTCTGCCGAAACCGGATCGTGGCCAAGGTTTCGCGGCAGGAAGTGGCCCGGAAGTTTCTCTCCCCGGCCCCGGAAAAGTTTCTCCGGGAGCTGGTTTCCTCCGGGG
>CBFCZJ010000390.1:0-3573 GCA_965602445.1 uncultured Desulfobacterales bacterium
GCCATCTCCACGTAGCAGCAGGAAAGGCCGAAGTTGAAGGGCCACAGGGAGTGTTTGCGCCCCCACCCCAGAAGGTCCTGGAGCCGGGAAAACACCAGATGGCGCCGGACCATCTCCACCGAGGACTCGTCCTCCGGTCCCGAGGTGCCTCCTGTTTCCGAGGCCCTGTTCAGCCACCAGCGCATGTGCCTCCTTTTGATTGCCGTTTGTACCGGTTCTCAACCAGCAGCCTTCGCTGCGCGGGCTTTGCGGCGAGCTCCGGCCGCTTCAAGATGCAGCAGGGATTTCGGGCAAGCACCTATACGCGGTTTTCAGGCTAGCCCGGAACACCCTTGATATACTTCTTGAGCTGCTCGATGAGGAATTCTTTGTGCTCGACGATGCCTTTGACGATGTCGCCGATGGAGACGATGCCGGCGACCCGGCCGCCTTCCACCACCGGAAGATGGCGCACGCGGTGCTCGGTGATGAGCTCCATGCAGGTTTCCAGATCCGTGGCGGGCTCGACGGTGACGACATCGGCGGACATGATGTCGGATACCGGAGTATCCCGGGAGAACTTGTTTTTCAGGATCACCTTCCTGGCATAGTCCCGCTCGGAGATCAGCCCGACCATTTTCTCGTCCTCGTACACGAGCAGAGCGCCGACGTCCTTTTCGGCCATCTTCTCCAAAGCTTCATAGACCGAGGTCTCCGGCTTGGTGGTGAAGATGTCAGTCCCCTTTTCCCGCAGGATGTCTGCTGCGTTTTTCATCGTTTCCCCGCCGGGTTTCATGTTGCAGAGTCGCTGCGGGGGCCGGCCGACAGAGGGCTTCGACGGGCCTGTCCCCGTCTCGGCCCCCAGTTAAGAGAGCCAATCCGCCAGAGGTAGAACAGGGCCGCACACAGAATGAAGATAAAGACGACCATTTCCACGTAGCCGGCCCAACCGAGTTCTCGAAAGGCGACCGCGTATGCATAGACGAACACCGCCTCCACATCGAAGACGACGAAGAACATGGCCATCAGGTAGAACTTGGCCGAAAACCGCATGCGCGCCGATCCGGTGGAAACCACGCCACATTCATAGATTTCCCCGGCGGCGCCGCCGGCGTGGCGCTGGCCTGAAACCGCCGAGACAATCAGCATGCCGGCAACGACCAAGATCGCCAGCACCAGAAACAGCGCCATCGGCCAAAGTTCGATCATCGTCCCTGTTCCCTTCTTTTGCACAAAAGCTTCGGCGGCAAATCCACCACTCAGGAGCCGCACGGCTGCATCCTGCTTTTCTTATGTCCGGAACCTTCCGGCAATGAAATACATGCAAGACCCCGTTTGGCGCTGAAAAAGGCAGTATCCTGCCGGGGGAGGACAAATGGCGTCCGGCCCGGCGAACCGCCGGCCAACACCCGGGGTGATATGACAAGCAAAAATACGGCCCAAAACTCGGGGTAATACATGATCCACTCCATTTTCTGCGCAGGGACCGTATGGGAAGCTTCGGTTCCATGTTTCGATTCTTTCGCCCCGAAGCGCCCGGGAAACGGCAGCGCCGCGGTGCCGATTCCGGATTGCGGGTAAATTGCAACGAAGGAAGTCTTTCAAGCCGGTGGAAATGACGGAGGCCGCCCCCTGAGGCGATGCGCTTCGGAATCCTTCCGGCGTATTATTTCCTGCATCGCTTTGCCGGCGGCGGCCGATGGGCCGCCCCAGTCGAGGAAGACAGCCATGAAGAAAACAACAGCAGAGAAAACCGTGACCCTGGACCGGTTTCTCGTTCAGCGGCAGCAGCAGGTGTCCGGCGCTTCCGGAGAGCTCACCCGGGTGCTGGATCAGATGGGCGTGGTGGCCAAGATCATCTCCAGCCACATCCGGCGAGCGGCTCTGGAAGGGCTGATCGGCAAAACCGGCCAGATCAACGTCCACGGCGAAGCCGTCAAGAAACTGGACGAATTGGGAAACCGGGCGTTTCTGGAGGCATTCGAATACGTCGACATGGTGGGCGCCGTCGTTTCCGAGGAGCGTCGGGACCCGGTGGTTCTGTCGACCGACGCCCGCCGGGAAAAGTACGTGGTTCTCGTAGACCCCGTCGACGGCTCCTCCAACCTTCGGGTGGACTGCGAGGTGGGATCCGTATTCTCGATCCAGGCGTTTCAAGGAAGCATCGACGAAACGATCCTCACCCGGGGGACCGAGCAGGCCGCGGCCGGCTACATCCTGTATGGACCGGCCACCGTACTGGTATACACCGCCGGAGACGGCCTGCACAGCTTCGTCCTGGACGACGAGATCGGAGAGTTCGTCCTGGATCACGAAGACATCCGCATACCGGAGCAGGGAACCGTCGTCAGTGCCAACGTGTGCAACTACAGCCTGTGGGAGGCGCCTGTGAAATGGTTCTGGGACGAACTGACCGCAGGGCCGAAGCCCCGGCATTCCCTGCGCTATTCCGGGGCCCTGGCGGCGGATCTACACCAGATCCTGCACCGCGGGGGCATTTATTTCTACCCGGCCGACCAGACCCGGCCGGAGGGCAAGCTGCGCCTGCTCTACGAGTGCGCTCCCCTGGCCATGGTGGCCGAACAGGCGGGCGGCGCCTCGACGACCGGCACCCAGTCCGGACTGGAAGTCGCCCCACAGCAGGTCCACCAGCGGATCCCGTTTGCCATCGGAAGCCGCAGCGAAATCGCAGCCTACCGGAACCGACACCAAGACGCGCAAAACCGGCTCTGAGACCGCTTGCGCCGAAGCCCGGCGGCAAGGGCAGGGTTCATCATACGCCCCGGCGGGCATTGCGCGCACCGGGGAACCGAACGTGCGGCAACCGGCCGCAGATTCTTTCCGAACGCAATCAATCTTCCAGATCCCTTTTCATCTGATCGAACTCGTCCCGGGTAATCTCTCCTTTGGCATATCGGTTTTTCAAAATGTCCAAAGGCGTCTCTTGCTTTGGCGGGGGCAGCAAGTCCGATCGGGATTGGGCAAAAATGAAATACAGCGCAACAACCACCACCAAAATGATCAGAAGCCACATGAAGATCCCCCCATATCCGTAGTTCATCATATGCCCCCAGTCTCCTCCGCGCATGCCATAGGGGTAGCGGGAGCAACCGGCTCCCAGCAGGGCAACGGCTCCGGCCAGCAGCGGCATATACCGTCCATGTATCATCTGAATACCTCTCCCATCGGTTTCAATCGTTGCATCGGATTTTTTCAGTAGGCGGATCGCCTCAGGCCGGTTTCTTTGTCGACCTGGACGATATCCATATGTATCTTAAGAAGCCGGGCTGCGCTCCGCAATGGTTGAAAATCGAGCCTCCTCCAACCAAAGAGCCGCCATGGCCGATCGGCCGGCAGCCCGCCTTCTGCGCCACAGGCCGTTTCTCCTCGCCCCTGGTGTCCCGCGGCCGGTCGAGGGGGCCCGCCGGGGGGCGGCGCTTGAACATTTCAACAAAAATGAATATAAGTAATCGCAACCCAAGCGGCCGATTGTCGGCTAAGACTCTTCATCCATTGAATAAAAACCACTGACGCCCGCCTTATGCTGAACATCACCCCCTTCAGACAGAAGCCTGGATATTGCGGACCGGCCTC
>CBFCZJ010000391.1:0-3550 GCA_965602445.1 uncultured Desulfobacterales bacterium
GAAGAATGGAAATAAAAATAAAATGGCTCCGCCATTTTATAACAAGGAGCAGCTCTAAACATGAATAAGTTAATCGTAATGGTGGTGGCTGCCACCTGTTTTATGGTATCCGTCTGCCTGGCCCAGGAGCCTTCGGAAAGGGCGGCGGACCGGCCCGGAGGCGTCAAGAGTCTGGAGGACCGGATCCGGCAGATAGAGGATGCCATTGGCCGGAAAGTGGAAAGCGAAAAGTGGTATGATCGGATCCAAATCAGCGGGCTGGTCGAGGTCGAGGCTGGATATCGTGACACCGACTACGATGACCCGGCGACCGAAGACGAAACATCTTCCGATGTTGATTTGGCCACTGTCGAACTGGTGGTAGATGCGGCCATCGTCGAACGCGTCGATGCACACGTCATGGTCAAATACGAAGAAGAGGATATTTTTGTTGATGAAGGCTTTATCACCCTGATCGGAACCGAGCAGTTTCCAGCCTACCTGATCGCAGGCCGGCAATACATTCCCTTTGGGTATTTCGATAGCCATTTTGTGACCGATCCGACGACCCTCGTGCTTGGCGAGACCAACGAAGGGGCTGCTGTGGCCGGCTACCGATTCGGCGGGGAGCTGATTGATGGATCCATCGGCGCCTTCAACGGACGGGTCGACGAGGTCGGCGAGGACGATACGGTCGACGGTTTTGTCGGGGCCGTTGTCGTGTCCCCCTTCGAGGGGGTCATGTTCGGCGCTTCCTACATGTCGAATCTGGCCGGCTCGGACACTCTTTCGGAGTTTGTGACCGACTGGGATGGGGACGGTGAAAGCAATGATATTTCAAGCATCATCGGAGGCTGGAGCGCATTTGTGACAGTCGAGTTCCTGGAAAGATTCAAGGTAATCGGTGAATATGTGAGCGCACTGGACGAATTCGAGCCAGGTGAGCTTTACGATCCCGCAGATGGGGAAAAACGTCAGCCGGCGGCCTGGAACGTAGAGTTCGGAGCTCGTCTCATCGATACAGTCGAGGTCGCCGCCCGATACGGGGGCTCCACCGATGGAGGAGATCCGGTGAGCGGCGAATTTCTGCTGCCCGAGTCCGAATACGGGGCGGTGGTCAACTGGGGGCTGTTTGAAAACACCAACCTGGCCTTCGAATATCTTCACTGTGAATTCGAAGACGACTTCCGGACCGCAGACACTTTCACGGCCCAACTGGCAGTCGAATTTTAACAGAATGAAAGCCTGTCCCGGCCACGACGGAGCGTGGCCCTCCAAGCCCAAACCCATGGCCTCCGGCTCCCCGAAACGGGAGCTTGAGGCTTTTAGATAAGCGCAATTAAGCATTCTGCGGCGAAGCCGCATTTTATGAAAGCGCGGAGCGATTTCATTGCATATTTCAGAAGGCATACTCTCTGGGCCGGTGCTGGTATCCGGGGCGGCCCTGGCGGCGGTTGGCACCGGCATCGGGCTCAAATCCCTCGACTATGAACGGATCGCCCGGGCGGGGATCCTGTCGGCCTCGTTTTTCGTGGCCTCGCTGGTTCACGTGCCCATCGGACCGTCGAGCGTCCACCTGATCTTAAACGGCGTCGTGGGACTGCTGCTGGGCTGGGGGGCGGTGCCGGCCATTCTCGTGGCCCTGCTGCTCCAGGCCGTGTTGTTTCAGTTCGGCGGCATCACGACCCTCGGGGTCAATACGGTGATCATGGCGGCCCCGGCCGTGGTCGTCTACCACGCATTCGGCTCGATGGCCAAGCGGGCCGACCTTCTCGGCCTGGTTGCCGCATTTTGCGTGGGGTTCTGGTCGGTGCTGCTTTCCGGCGTGGTTGCCGCTGCGGCCCTGGTGCTGACCGGAGAAAGCTTTGTGGAGCTGGCCGGCCTGATTCTGGCGGCCCACTTGCCGGTGATGATCATCGAGGGGATCGTCACCCTTTTTTGCGTGGTGTTTCTTCGCAAGGTCCAACCGTCTTTGCTGCCGGGATCAAAGCAAAAAGCGCTTTGATCCCACCAGCAAAGACCATACATAAAATCGCTTCGCGCTTTTATAAATTCGAGAACAGCGCCGCGAGCAAAGAAAAGTTTTGAAATTACTGGTTTCCCGCTTTCGCGGGAATGACGAAAAAAGGGGAATTCGGACTTTTTACAAGGCCATCAAAATTGCTGGCTGAGAGTGCTTATGAAACCATTATGTCTTTTGGAATGTAAAAAGACAGGGATGCTGCTGCTGTTTGCAGGAGTTTTGCTCCTGCTGGCAGCCCCTGGCCATGCCCACCGGGTCAATGTGTTTGCCTGGGTGGAAGGCGACACCGTGTATACCGAGAGCAGTTTTCCCGGAGGGCGGATGGTCAAAGAAGGGCAGGTTGTCGTGTACGACGATCAAACCGGGGAAAAGCTTTTGGAGGGGCGCACCGACGAAGCGGGAAAATTTTCCTTCAAGGTTCCCCGGCAATCTGCCTTGCGGATTGAAATGCTCGCCGGCATGGGCCACAAGAACGAATGGATCGTTTCGGCGGAGGAAATCGCTGCCGCGGCCGGCAACGCGCCGCCGCCGGCCCGGCAGGCCACCGAAAAGACCGATCGGATCGCTGAAGCAGGCACGGCGGAACCGGCAACGCCGGTTTCTGCCGCGCAGATCGAAAAGACGGTGGAAAAGGTGCTGGACCGGAAATTGTCTCCGGTGGTAAAGATGATGGCCGAATCGCGCCGGCAGCGGACAAACGTCCAGGATGTCGTCGGAGGCATCGGCTATATCCTCGGCCTGGCCGGTCTGGGTGCCTATATCCACTACCGTCGAAAGATCAAGGAAATGAACCAAAGGTGATCAGCGAAGGCTTTGCCATGGGCGCCTCTCCGGTGCACCGGCTCGACCCGAGGCTCCGGGTGATGGCCGCCACGGTGTTTTCCGGCCTGGCTGCGGTCTGTGATCGTTTCGAGCCGTTGGTCATATGCCTGATGACAGCCGCCGCGTTGGCGGTCCTGGCGCAGCTCGACCTGCGGCAAGTGCTTCGCAGACTGCTGCTGGTCAACGGACTGATTCTTTTTTTGTGGGCCGTCCTTCCCCTGACCACGGAAGGATCTGCGGTGCTGACGGTCGGACCGGTGGCGGTCACCGACGAGGGGCTCCTGCTGTCGGCCCGCATTACGCTCAAATCCAATGCCATCTTGCTGGCGCTGATTGCTCTGGTGGCCACACAACCGATCGGGACCCTCGGCCATGCATTGAACCGGATGAAGATGCCCGACAAACTGGTCCATCTGCTGCTGATCACCTACCGGTACATTTTCGTTCTGGAGCAGGAATATCTGCGGCTGATCCGTGCCGCCCGTGTACGATGCTTTACCCCGAAAACCGGGATTCACACGTACCGGACCTATGCCTATTTGATCGGAATGCTGTTTGTCCGGGCGGCGGCCCGGGCAGAGCGGGTTCATCAGGCCATGGTCTGCAGGGGGTTTTCCGGGCGGTTTTACAGCCTGAGCGAGTTTTCCTTTACCAGAACCGACGTCGCCTGGGCCGCGGGAATCGGAGCGGTGCTGCTGGCGGCGGGGTGGATGGAATGGATGCCGA
>CBFCZJ010000392.1:0-3550 GCA_965602445.1 uncultured Desulfobacterales bacterium
GTCTGGAAGGTGGCCATCACCTCGACCCGGTTGATGTTCACGTGGCCGGGAACCGACACCACCCAGTGGATGATGTCGGCGATGTCTTGTGCGGTCAGCGGTTCGGTGTTTTTGTAAACAGACCCCGCCTTGTCGGCGTCTCCGGCGAACCGCACGACGGAGAACTCGGTTTCGGCGATACCGGGCTCGATGTTGGTCACCCGCACGCGGGTACCGGCCAGGTCGCAGCGCAGGTTGCGGGAGAACTGCTTCACGAAGGCCTTGGTGGCCCCGTAGACGTTGCCCCCGGGATAGGGCCAGTCCCCGGCAATCGATCCCAGGTTGACGATGTGCCCTTGGTTGCGCGCCACCATCTGCGGCAGCACGGAACGGGCACAGTATATCAGCCCCTTGATATTGGTGTCGATCATGGTCTCCCAGTCGTCCAGGTCGGCTTTGTGCGAGGGCTCCAACCCCCGGGCCAGCCCGGCGTTATTGATCAGGACGTCGATGTTGCCGAAGGACTCCGGCAGGCCGGCCACCGCCTGCTCCACCATCTTCCGGTTCCGTACATCCAGTTCGAGGACATGAACCGGCGCCTTCTTCTCCAACTCACTTTTTAACTGTTCGAGCCGATCGAGACGCCGGGCGGCCAGAACCAGCGGCCGTGCCTCTTCGGCAAATTTTTCCGCACATGCCTTTCCGAACCCCGAACTTGCCCCGGTGATCAATACGCTGCCGTCCACGGTCGCTTCGCTCCCTTCCGTTTTAAAATTGCTGACGCAATTTTAAAACGATGATTAACATCTATAAATCGTGTGTATCCATTTGAATTCGCCGTGCATGCGGCACAAAATCCAGATTGCCGACCAAACCGACCTGTGTCAATCATTCAAATTTCGCGGAACGCGAAACTTTTAAAATCGCTGTAACCAGATCGCATTTGCGATCTGGTTACAGCGATTTTACGGCCAGGCAGATGCCGTCATGCTCCGGGGAGTGATCGGGCATGAATGCATACAGGGGCACGGCCTGCCATGCCTCATCTGCCGCAATCGCCCTATTGAACGGATCGGCATCGGCAAAGGCAATGTTGTCCGCCGCCAGCAGACCTCCGGGGCGAAGCAGCCTCCGGCAGTCTTTAAGGGCCGGGGCGTAGTCCTTCTTTTCGATGTCGAGAAAAATCATGTCAAAGGGGCCGGCCAGATCCTTTGCGATCGTCAACGCGTCGCCCGTGTGGATTTCGACCCGCTGTCCGATCCCGGCAAGGTCGCAGTTGCGCCTTGCCCGATCCGCCATGGCCGGGTTCTTTTCCAGGGTGACGATTCGGGCATCGTCGGCTTGGCACCCCCGGGCCATCCAGATCGCCGAATAGCCGGTGGCGGTCCCGAACTCCAAAATCCGTCTTGCCCCGGCAAAGCGGGCGAGAACAAACATCAGCGCGCCGATCACCGGACCGATGATCGGAATCCCCTCGTTTTGGGCTTCTTCTTCGAGCCTTTTCAGGACCGGATCGCGCTCGGCCACCAAAGTTCTGAAATAGTCCTCGGGTTCAGGAATCATTTTCGACATCGGCACACCTCGGAACCTCGACAGCTTGGTTGGTTAAAATCAGAAGCTTTCCGTTTGCAAACCTACGGCGGTGCAACACGCTGGGAGGCACGCGCCTGCGGCGCTGCTGGGAGGCTGGGAGGCTTGGAAGCGAAAAAGACAAAGGACAGAGTGCGAAGAAAAACCCGATGTCCGATGTCCGATGCCAAAGAAAAACCAGATGGGAAGATATCGGTTTTTTTTCGGCTCCAAGCCTCCCAGCCTCCTGGCATCCCAGCATCCCACCTTCCTGGCCTCCCAGCCTCCCAGCTTCCAAGCCTCCCAGCCTTCTAGCATCCCAGCGGGATTAATAGACTATCCGACGCCGTCCGACACCTTCTCTTCGGCTGCCTCCTTGCCCATGAGCGCCTTGAGTTCTTCGCCGTCGATCTTTTCTTTTTCCAGCAGGCCTTTTGCTTGGCCTGGACGAAAAGATCCCGAACCCGGGCCGCCCCCACTCCGACGAACATTTCCACGAACTCGGATCCGCTCATGCTGAAAAATAGAATCTCCTGCATATCCTGTCAACACGGACACTTCGGGTGGGACCGCCCGCTGATCCGGGCAGGGGCGCCACCGGCAGCTCGACTTTACAGAAACTTGCTTCCATGCCATATAGAAGTGGGTGTTTTTCTACCGTTTCTTTTATCCGGCGGAGGTATGTCATGCTCGACTTCAACCTGACAGAGGAACAGCGAGATCTTCGAAAAAGAGCCCGGGAGTTTGCCGTCAGGGAGATTCTTCCCCTGGCCTGGTATTTCGACGAACAGGACCAAACCCCGCTTCGCATTCTCAAGCGCGCCTGGGAGGCCGGGTTTACCAACAGCGACGTCCCGAAGCAGTACGGCGGCAAGGGACTCGGCCTGCTGGAAAGCGCCATTTTGACCGAAGAGTTCGCCGCCGCCTGCCCGGGCCTGGCCACCTCGATTTTCGACAACTCCCTGGGCATGGAGCCGTTGATCCTTTCCGACAACGAACCGCTCAAGGAAAAGTACCTGCCCCGGATTGTCAACGAGTTCAAACTGATCTGCTTTGCCACCTCCGAGCCGACCACCGGATCGGACGTATCGGGCATCCGCTGTCTGGCCGAACCCGACGGAGAGGATTTCATTTTAAACGGTACAAAATACTGGATCACCAACGGCGGCCTGGCGGACTACATGACGATTTTTGCCACCACCGACCCCAAGTCCCAGCACAAGGGCATCGGTGCATTTTTCGTGGAGCGTGATTGGGAGGGGGTGACCGTGGGCCGGCCCATCCCGAAAATGGGCCAGCGCTGCTCCAATACCGTGGGGATCAACTTCAAAAACGTCCGGGTGCCGAAGGAAAACGTCATCGTCCCGCCCGGAGAAGGCTTCGTTCTGGCCATGAATACCTTTTCCCGGACCCGGCCGATCATCGGGGCCTTTGCCACCGGAGCGGCCCGTTCGGCCATGGAGTATGCCATCGACTACGCCAAAAAAAGACGGACCTTCGGTGCCCCCATCTCCGGCTACCAGGCGATCCAATTCAAACTGGCCGAAATGTACCAGAAGGTGGAAACCTCCCGGCTGCTGACCTGGAAAGGGGCCTGGGAGGCGGACCAGGGAATGGACCCGACCGTGACCGCGTCTGTGGGGAAGTTCTACGCCAGCGAAGCGGCCCTGGAAGTCGTCAACGATGCGCTGCAGATCTTCGCCGGCTACGGGTACACCAAGATGTTTCCCATCGAAAAGCTCCTGCGCGATGTGCGCCTTCTCAGAATTTACGAAGGAACCAGCGAGATCCAGCGGATGATCGTGGCAGGCCACCTGCTCAACGGCTACCAGGCCGCCATGCCGGCGCTGGAGGACTTGCCGCTTCACCGGGAGAAGGATCCTGAAGATCTCGACGAAGGGACCGGCGTGTGGCGGTGCCGGATGTGCGGCTATGTCCATTATGGGGACGAACCGCCGGAGGAATGTCCCTACTGCTTTTTTCCGAAGTCGACCTTCAAAAA
>CBFCZJ010000393.1:0-3525 GCA_965602445.1 uncultured Desulfobacterales bacterium
CGTTGGCATCGACATGATCGCCGGTCCCAGCGAAATCCTGGTCATCGCAGACGACAAGGCCGATCCCCGATATGCCGCGGCGGACCTGCTCTCCCAGGCCGAGCACGACCCCCTGTCTTCGGCCATTTTGATCACCCCCTCCCGGCCGCTGGCCGAGGCGGTGGTCGTCCGATTAAAGGAGCAGCTCGAATCGCTTGACCGAAAAGAGATCGCCGCAGAATCGATCAAGCGCTTCGGCGCGTTGCTGGTGGTATCCGACCTGGGGGCTGCAGTGAAACTGGCCAACCGGATCGCCCCGGAGCACCTGGAGCTGCAAGTGGAAAGCCCCTTTGACCTGATGCCGGGAATCCGCAACGCCGGGGCCATCTTTCTCGGCAGCTACACGCCCGAGCCAATCGGAGACTACATCGCCGGCCCTAACCACGTGCTGCCCACAGCCGGCACGGCACGATTCGCTTCGGCCCTCTCCGTGGACCACTTCATCAAAAAAACAAGCGTTCTCCGGTACTCTGAGGAGGCCTTCCGGCGTGAGGCAGCCGATGCCGCCCGGCTGGCAGACGTCGAGGGCTTGGGGGGCCATGCCCGGTCGATTCGGGTGAGGCTGGGGAAGTAGTTGAATGGTTGATTGGTGAATTGGTCGATTGGTCGATTGGTTGAATGGTTGAATGTTCGGTTTGAACAATGGATTGGTTACTATCAATTTCGGAATCCGGCCAAACGGCTGGAAGTGCACCCATCGGGCAAAAGGCTGCTGATCATTTCAACCATTTGACAATTCAACCAAGCCCCTCACGATTGGCGCTGGCGCAGGGTGAGTCGCAGCAGGCGTGCCATGCCCCGGATCACCCCCCGGGAGACTTGCGGGCTTTTTTGCACCAGTTCATCGAAGGTCTCCGGAGCAATTTCCAGCAGCAGCGAATCTTTTTCAGCCGCCACCGTCGCACCCCGGGGTTCTTTCAGCAGGTAGGCGATTTCGCCGAGCATCTGTCCCGGCTGCACTTCTCCGATGCGCTCGAGGCCGCCTTCTCCCTCCAGGTAGATCCCGATTTCTCCGCTGAAGAGAAGAAAGATCTCGGTTCCCTGCTCCCCTGCGGAAAACAGCCGGCTTCCCGCCTCGACGTGCTTGAGTCGATCGCCGAAAAAGCGCTTCGGATGCGCAAGAAGCTGACGGTCTAGCCAGCCTTTTTTCTTCGCTTCCGGGTCTGCGAACAGCCGGTAGAGCCGTTCGATCAGAATCTGATCGAGCTTTTCCAGGACGTAGACGAACTGGGCAAAGAAGAAAAACACGACAAAGGACAGATGAATCCAGATGATCAGCAGAATCACGGATCCGGTGACGCCGTATATCATGCTGTAGCGGGCCACCCCGGCAAATCGGGCAAACAGCTCGTGGGAAAGAAGAACCACAGCCGCGCAGAGCAGAGCTCCCACCATGCTGTTGAAGCTGTCAGGGCGCCGGGGCGGCACGAATCGATAGGATAGAAAAACCATCACCACCGTCATGGCCCCGGGAACCAGCCGCTGCAGATACGGCATCATCGGTTCCGCGATCTGGCGAATCAACGGCTGATCGGCCATCATCCCCAGGATGAACTGCACCGCGACGCTGACAAGGGTTCCCACCAGCAGCGCACAGACCAGCAAAAACAGCACCCCCAGAGACAGCAGCTGTATCCCGAAAGAAGACCGGCTTCTTTCCAGGGCAAAAATGGTGCGCAAGCCGCGGTGCACGGCGAGCACCGCCCGCCGGCTCGCCCAGACCAGAGTGAGGGCTCCCAGAAGGCCGATGGCCGCGGTCCGGCCGCTGAGCAGGCCGATCCGCACCAGAAAATCCCGATCGAGGTTTTCGCTGACGGACCGCAGAAACTCGAACACCTGCACGGAGATTTCCGGATAGGCCGACAGATAGCGGTCCAGACCGATGATCAGCAGCAGAAAAAACGGCGGGACGGACAGCAGCAAAAACAGGGCCGAGGCGGCGGCATGGTTGATCAGCTCGTTTTCATCGAACATCGATGCGCTGATCATCAGCTTTTGCATCATCGCCCGAACCCGCCACCACAGGCCGTGGGGACTCTCCTGGCTTTCGGCCGGAAAAGGTTGCCGGTCCTTTGTCTTTTCCGGGGCTGGGTTCAATTCACCGGTCCTCCGGCCGCCGCCTTGATTTTAGACACTGCGGGCCAGGAAAATACCGGCCAGCAAGGCAGCACGGCGTTGTTTGTGTACAAAGGGTCGCTGTCCAGGTCGTAGCGGGAGCAGCGCCGGGCCTCCGGCCAAAGATCGGTTCCCGGAATCGGAGAATAGTATGCCGGAATGGGGCGTACCCCTGCCTGTCTGACCGCCTCGACGGCGGCGAGCACCGCCTCCAGACTCTGGCCGGGAAGCCCCGCCAGCAGGTAAATCCCGATACTTTCGGCAGAGAAGCCGGCACGCCGCAGCGCTGCGACGGCCTTTTTGAATTCGGCTTCGCTTGTCTTCTGATCCATTCGACGCTGTTTCCGGCCGGCGGTCTCGAGCCCCAGCCGGAGGGTCGCAAAACCGGCCCGGTGCATGAGCCGGGCCACCGGTTCGGTAACGGCCCGGACATGAAGGGCATTGGGGGTGTGAAATCGAACCGGCAGCCCGGCTTCGGCCAGCGCCGTCAACAGCGGAATGGCGTGAATTTCTGCATCCAGCAGCAGGGCGTCGTCGTAGAAGACGAAGTCGATTACCTGAAAATCCTGATGCCATCGGCGGATTTCTTCCACCACCGATTCAACCGAGCGGCGCAGTCGGCGTTTTTCCAGCAGAAAGGAGGCACAGTAGGGACAGCGATAGGGACAGCCCCGGGTGGTGAGCAGCGGAACATAGCCGATGGTCCGCTGCAGGTCCAGCGCAGGCGGCGGCAGAACGTCCAGATCTTCCAGGACAGGGTCTGGCTGGACCGGCCAGCCGGTCATTTCCCCGGCGACCTGGGCGATCGTTCCCTCTCCGGGTCCGGGCACAATACGGTCCGCTCCCACGGCACGGCATGCATGTTCCGGGCAGAGCGTGGCGTACACCCCGCCCAACAGGATCGGAACGTCCGGATAGCGCCGGCGCAGCACCGACATCGTTTCTTGAACCCCCGGGTACCAATAGGTCATCATCGAACCGACCAGGATGAGATCCGGCCGGGGAGCGGCGGCAAGGTCCTGTTCGAGCCAATCGGGAAGTATGCCGTACCGGCTGTATCGCCGGGGCACGTCGGAAAACACCGCCGGCGTGGGCAGCCGCGTCTTGTGATACGGTCCCCGTCCGCACCGGTCGGTCGGATTCTGGGCGGGCGCTTCAGGATGGAACCGGTCCAGACAGTCGATGTAAGTCACCAAAAACCCCTGGCGGCGAAGGACCGCCGCCAAGGTCAACAGGCCCAAGGGCTTTGCCCAGAAGTCGTACGCGGCAAAGTCGTGGATCCATGGATTGACCAGGAGGATGTGGGGGGCGTCGGTGGCCATGGGGAAAAGTTGATTGGTTGAATGGTCAATTGGTTGAGTGGTCAATTGG
>CBFCZJ010000394.1:0-3518 GCA_965602445.1 uncultured Desulfobacterales bacterium
ACTGATCTGCCTGATTCACCAGGCAAATTTTCTTCTGGACCGGCAGATTGCCGTTCTGGAGCGGTCCATAATCGAAAAGGGCGGTTACCGGGAGAACCTTACGGCAGCAAGGCTCGCGGAAAGGACGAGACAGAAAAGTGGGCATAGACCAGATGATCGGGCAACAGCTCCGATTTGTCCCCTCTGTGGCCAGCCGATGATCCAAAGAACCGCCCGCAAGGGAAAGCATGCCGGTTCCCGTTTCTGGGGCTGCACCGGCTATCCCGAATGCCGCGGGACCCGGTCGATGAAAAGCGAAGCTACTCAACCGAAGGAATAATCCGACGGATCCGTCCGATCCGTCCGATGAAAACCATGACGACCCCGGTTCAAGAAAACGTCTCTCTCAAAAACCGCACGACCTTCCAAGTCGATGCCAAGGCCCGGTTTTGGGGTGAATTTTCGTCTCCGGAAGACCTGATGTTCTATTACCGAGACGAAACATGGCGCACGGTGCCGAAGCTCATCCTCGGCGGCGGGAGCAACGTGCTGTTTGTGAAGGATTTCCCTGGTCTGGTGCTTCATCCGGCGATCCGGGGAATCGATCTGGTGGAGGAAGACCCCGAATCCGTGTCGGTAACCGTGGGTGGGGGAGAAAACTGGGACGATTTCGCGGCCCATGCTGTTTCGATGGGGTGGCACGGAGTCGAGAACCTCTCCTGGATCCCGGGATTTGTCGGAACCGGTCCGGTGCAGAATATCGGCGCATACGGAGCGGAGATCAAAGATGTCGTCGAACAGGTCGAGTACTGGAGTACCACCGATTTCGGGCGTCATCTTCTTGCCAACCAGGACTGCCGGTTCGCCTACCGGGACAGCATCTTCAAGCAGGGGCTGAAAAATGAAGCCGTCATCACCCGCGTCCGGTTCCGCCTTTCCAAGGTTCCGCGCTTCAATCTGGCATATGCGGACTTGAAGCAGGAACTTGCCGGAAAAGGCCCCCCCACCCTGGCAGCCGTCCGGGATGCGGTCATCGCGGTGCGCAAACGAAAGCTGCCGGACCCGGCCGAAGTGGGCAACGCCGGCAGTTTTTTCAAAAATCCGGAGGTGTCTGAAGACATGCTGGAGATCCTGCGCCGGCGGCATCCGTCGATGCCGAGCTATCGGTTCGCAGCCGGGGGCTGTAAAATTCCGGCCGGATGGCTCGTGGAGCGATGCGGATGGAAGGGTTTCCGGCAGGGCGACGCCGGAGTCCACCCCCGCCATGCCCTGGTGCTGGTCAACTACGGCAGCGCCACCGGAGAAGAGATACAGGATCTGGCAGGGCGCATCGAAGCATCGGTGCTCGACCGGTTCGGCATCGAATTGTCCCCGGAAGTGACCATCCTCTGATAAAATCGCTGCCGCGATTTGATTCCAATTTCGCTGGTCGCTCAAAGCCCTCATGTGAAACTTGATCATTTCCAGTCCGTAATCCCGGCCGCAGCGGAGTCCCGCATCAGGTGCGGGATAAACTGCGAGCCGGGATCCAGAAAATCCTGGATTCCGGGTCGAGCCCGGAATGACGGTCTGAGAAGTTTCACCATTGATCAAACTGATCGCCCCGTCGGCCAGCGACGGGCTGTCCTCTGACGGCTTTTTTCCCCTTGACAGAATGGCGCATTTTTGGTTAACGGATAATCTTCTTTGGGTTAACGAAAAAAGCGAACCGGTGATCAACCTTCATGACGGCAGCGGCTCATCAAAGCAAAGGACAGATCCTTCAGCTTCTCCGCGGAGAGGAGCCGGTGGTTTCCGGCGAGCGGCTCAGCGAAAGATTGGGCCTTTCCAGGGTGGCCGTCTGGAAGCACATCCGCAAACTCGGTGAACTGGGGTACCAGATCGAGGCCACCGCCAAGGGCTACCGGCTGCTCCGGACTCCGGACACCCCTTATCCATGGGAGTTTCCAGGCCGGGAGGGACTCATCCATCATTTTGCCGAGGTGGAGTCCACCATGGAGATCGCCCGGCATATGGCCAGAGACGACTGCCCGGCGATGACGACGGTGGTGGCGGACCGGCAGCGCCGGGGCAGGGGAAGGCTGCAGCGCAGCTGGGCATCGGATCCCGGCGGGCTCTATTTCACGGTGGTCACCCGCCCCGGGGTCGACCCCCAGCAAAGCGGCCGGGTGAATCTTGCCGCATCGGTGGCGCTGGCAGCGGTCGTTTGCGACACCTTCGGCGTGACGGCCCGGGTCAAGTGGCCCAACGACATTCTCGTAGACGAACGGAAACTGGCCGGGCTCCTGTCGCAGATGGACGCCGAGGCCGACCGGGCCGCCTTTGTCAACATCGGCATCGGCCTCAACGTCAACAACGACCCGACCCGGTCGGCGCCGAACGCGGTGTCGATGCGCCGGCTTCTGGGGCGGGAAGTGCCCCGAAAAGAAGTGCTGGCCGTGTTTCTCGACCGGCTGGAGACCATGCTGGCCGCCGGTTTGGGCCCGGAGCTCATCGACCAGTGGCGGGCGGTCAACGCCACTCTCGGCCGGGCGGTGAAGGTGGAGACAGCATGGCAATGCGTGGAGGGAACCGCCGTGGACGTGGACGAAAACGGCGCATTGATCGTTAAGACCCGCAGCGGAGAGCGGGAAACGATTTTTTACGGCGACTGCTTCCATCTCGGCAACGGAAAAGGCGCCGTTGCCGAGTAGGGAAAAGCGTTTCCGACAGGAACGGTTCAAAATGGCGGATACGGAAACCATCAGGGACGAGGAGATCAACAGGCCGGAGGTGGTCGATCGGCGTCAGATCCGGATGATGGTGTATACGGCGCTGATGGCGGCGCTGACCGCGGCCGGCGCCTGGATCGCCGTTCCGATCGGGCCGGTGCCGATCGTTTTGCAGAATCTGTTCATCTTTCTGACCGGACTTCTTCTCGGCAGCCGATGGGGGACGGCCGGTGTTGCAGTGTACCTGCTGGCGGGCGCCACCGGCCTGCCGGTATTTGCCGGCGGGATGGGGGGCATCGGTCGGTTCGCCGGCCCCACCGGCGGCTATCTGGTCGGCTATCTGCCGGCGGTGTTTCTTCTCGGCCGGATTTCCGAGAAACGGCCGGGGGTGCTCTTTGACGTCATCGGTATGATTCTGGCCACGGTCGTCATTTATGGCGTCGGTACGGCCTGGCTGCACGCGCTCACCGGGCTGAGCTGGCCAAAGACCCTGGCAGTGGGGATGATTCCTTTTTTGCCCGGCGATGCAGTCAAGATCGTTGCCGCTGCCGCCATCGCCCATGCGCTTCGGCCGATGGTGAGAAAAGAATAAAGACGACAGCCTGCCGCTGGCGCGGCGTTCCAGGTTCCAGGTTCCAGGTTCAAGATTCAAGGTTGCCGGAAGGAATTTTATTGGAATTTGATGCTTGAGATTTGGTCATTCTATCTTTGAACCCTGAACCTTGATGCCTTCGTAAAAAAGTTCCCGAAACCTTCGTCGCGCTTGATCTGGTCTTTATAAGTATTAGAAAATACTGGATTCCCGCCTGCGCGGGAATGACGAAAAAG
>CBFCZJ010000395.1:0-3513 GCA_965602445.1 uncultured Desulfobacterales bacterium
GTAGGGCACGACCTGCGCCTGCCCGTGCGTAGCCGGAGGCGAAGTCGGGTGTCGTGCCGCCGTGAACGGCATCCGTCTTCGTTGCTCCGCAACTTTGCCAAGACAGGCGGAGACCATTCGACTTTGCTCATGACAAGCCGTTCACTACAGAAACGCTGACTTCGACGAAATAGTTTCTGTCCTTGATCGAACCTGCCAGCGATCGTTCATTTCCGACAGCAGTAAGAGGAGGAGGATACCATGGAAGAGTTTGAATCGGTCTGCTTTACCCGGGAAGCCGCCCTGGAAATGGCCGTCGAGATGGAGGACGCCAATTTCGAGCGGTTCAAAAAGGCCTTTCGGGAGGCTAAAAATCCCCGGGTGAAAACCCTGGCCAAGGAGGCCGCCCTGGCGGCCCTCTCTCACAAACACACCCTGGAAAAGGCCGTGTTCGAAGAAGAGGTGTCGCTTCACGAAAGCGATTCGAATCACGGCCCGGAGCTGGAGTTGACGGTCATGCTCCAAGACAGGCCCCTGACCGAGGATGCCACCGAACAGGACATCATGATCAGTGCGGTCAGCGCCAAGAAGCGGATCGTCGATTTTTACCGAAAGATGGCCGGCCAGTGCGCCGGTGCCCCCATGGAGGCGATGTTTGCCACCCTGGCCGAGGAGGAGTCCGACCATCTTGCCCAGCTTGAAACCCTGTACGAGGAGCTCTACCTGCCGGACATGTAAGCCGGGCAACGCCGGCGGCTTTCCAGAGGAGGCGTTTGACGTTTCTTTCTCCCATTATCGGCAGAGGGCTCCGAGTCTTCCGGATCCTATGATCCGGAAGCGGCGCCCACGGATTCTGATGAGGTCCAATAGCCCCTGCCGGCACAGTCCAGGCAGATCGGCCCATGATCCGCGCGGTAGGCCTCTTTGCAGGATGGGCACAGCCGGGTCTCTCCTTTTTTGATTCGGTCCTGGAAGCGGTGAAGCCTCACCTGCTGACTGGAAAAGGGGGCGGAACCCGCCTCGAAAATCGTCTCCAGCAGGACATCCAGGGGAAGCTTCTTTTTCGGCACCAGGCGCATAAACCAGTTAAAGAGGTTTGGAAATGCCCGGGCCTTGTCCGGATCGAGCCAAACGCGGCAGCCGACAAATCGCCTGCGGTCGTACAGGGTCAGGGCAAATTTGTCCCAGTCAAGGATCTTGAGCCAGCCGTTTCCCACGGTGCAGGGGGTAAACAGCTGAATCGCATCGGGAAGACAGTGGCGGGTTTCCACCACCGCGTCGGCTTCCACTCCCTCCGGGAGCGCTTTTTGCGCTCGATCAACCATGAACAGGCCGAGCACCAGCCCCGGTGCCTTCCAGCCGTGAAAATCCTCGATGAGCCGAAGACAGCGAGAGAGCGGCCGGCCGCAGATGCGCCTTTCAAGCCGTTCGATGTTCATTCTACCCTCCTTGGTCGGTTTCCGCAGGCCGGTGCCGGCTCAAAACGGCAAACAGGAATACGGCGATAACGGAGAGTCCCAGAAAGACGGAAAATCCCCGCGAGTAGCCGATAGGGCCTGAGATTTCGATGAACAGCCCCATCAACGGCGGGATAGCAAACCCGCCGAAAGCCCCGAGGCCCCCTACGATGCCGGCGGCCCCGCCGACTGCCGTCGGAGTATACTGTGGAACCAACTTGAAGATTGCCGCATTGGCAAAGCCCATTCCCAGAGCCATCAACATTTCGCCGACCAGGGCTGAAGGCATGGATGCCGTGGTAAAAGTCAAAACGACCGCGCCGAGGCCGGTCACCAGGAAGGAGAGAAAGACCACGCGCTCTCCGCCGAGCCGGTCGGAGAGCCGTCCGCCGGCGACCCGCAGCAGACTAGAAGACAGCGAATACAGAGCCGTCAGTCCGCCGGCCAGCACCAGCGATTTGCCGAAAAGCGCCGCCCAGTAAGTGGGAAACCAGACGGTCAGGGCGATAAATCCACCGAAGGTGATGAAATAGAAATAGGTCAGCACCCAGGTGCGCCAATTGGAGGCAGCCTGCTTGAGGGAGTCCAGCGCCTTTCCCGAGGGAAACAACTCTTGGCCGCAGGAAAGGAGCAGGGCCTCCTTGTCGAGTGTAATGCCCAGCTTTTGGTACTGAAAATAGGGGGCGTCTTTCATGAAGGCCAAAATGAGGCCGAACAGGGCCAGAAGCAGTCCGCTCCACAGGACGTAGGAGACCCTAAACCCCAGCAGCTCCACCAGAAAGGGAAGCAGCAGGGCGAACATGCCCGGCGCCAGATTTCCGAGACCGGCATAGAGCGCCAGGGCCGTTCCCTGTTTTTTCTGCGGATACCAGTAGGAAACCGCCGGAATACCCACGGAAAACACTGCAATGCCGCATCCGCACAGGATTCCGAACAAGAGAAACAGGGGATATTCGGTCACCGTGGGGGCTTCGGACAGGCCGAACATCAGCGTGATGCCGGCAATGCCGGCAAACGCCAAGCCGAGCAGGATGAGGACCGGCTTTTTGCCCCCCATCCGGTCCACCATCGCGCCGAAGGGAATACGGAGCAAAGAGCCGGTCAATGCCGGACTGGATGCCAGAAGCCCCATGAGCAAGGGACTGATCTCCATGGTCTCGCGAAGTCTCGCGAGGATGGGGCCGAAGGCCGACACCCCGGCAAACCCGCCGAAAAAGGCAAGGGTCGTCCAGGTCAGGGCGCGGGTGGGTGTCGACTCGGCGTAGCAGATGTTTTCGGTTTCTTGTCTCGGCATGGAATCCTCCCTACCTACTGAGGACAGCTTTTGCACCAGGTGCGATTTTTTTGTCGAGGCGGAGTTCGGGGAACCCTTTTTGCCGGTGTTGGTGTCTGATTCCCTAAGTATTCGGCGATCGCCTTCCCTAAACCCCCGCCATCCGGCGCCGGAACAGAATCGGACTGCGCAGAACGTAAAACAGCGGGGCGCTCCAGATGTGGACCAGCCGGCTGAAGGGGGAAAACCCGAGAAGCGCCAGGGCGGCCAGAATGTGGAGTTTGTAAGAGATCGGCACGGGATGCATCAGTCCCGGGTCCGGCCTGAAGGTGACGATCCCGCGGATCCACGGCGCCACGGTGTCGAGCACATAAAAATGGCCGAAGAAGACATTGTACAGACCCAAAATTGAGACCAGAGACAGCCCGACAAGAGTCACCCAGTCGTTGATTGAGGTGGTCTTTCGCACCCGGACCAGAAGCACGCGCCGGCCGATCAGAATGATCAATCCGATCACCGCGGCGGTTCCCACGGCGATGCCCGCCCAGTAGGCGATTTCGGTATGAGCGCCGCCGTCGATGCCCACGGCATCGAACAGCCGCTGAGGGATGAGAAGTCCGCCGACATGGCCGAACAAGGTCCCCAGGATCCCCCAGTGAAACACCGTGCTGCCGGCAAACAGCCCTCTTTTGTCCAGGAGCTCGCTTGACTTGGCATTCCATTGGTAGGCATCCTTGACGTACCGATAGGTGTGGCCGACGACGAACACGGTGAGGGCCAGATATGGAAAGACGACGAATGCGA